>NCGI01000102.1 GCA_002256925.1 Polaromonas sp. 28-63-22 | reverse complement strand
CATGACAACACATGTGCACGATTGACCTCTCTCGCCTGATGCAACCCCTTGCTGCGAATTTCCTCGATAACCAAGCGATCTTCCTCGCTCAAGTTCAGTAGCGTCTGTCGCATGACAACTCCCGTGTATGCCGGATGGCGATATATGGAGTGTAAATATGTTTCGTTATTTATGTGTCAATGTACTAGTAACCAAGTCGGGGTAGAGCTGGTCGAGTCGACCCCGCCGTTGAGACACAAACCATGAAAGCTTTGGTAACACTCGGGCTGGGGCATTACGAAGCACGTGGCTGGCGGGGGTTCCACCATCACGCCGAGCTGAGCATCGCGGCCTACGGGTTCCAGATGGCAGAAAGCCTCGTCGCTGACAAACCTGTTGGCGGTAAAAACATTTCATCGACTGCCAGGCGCCTGCCCTTACCGAGGATTACATCGCCCGCGGCAGTCCTGCGCGCGTAGCGCCACGTGGCCACCTCAATCACGACACTGCGCCATCGGCTGAGCGATCTGCTGATCGCCCGGCTTGGGCAGTGTCTCGGTCGCGGCAGGGCAAGCCCAAGCGTAAAGCTACTTTTATGACACAGTAAAACTAGCGCTTACCCGGACATCCTGTCTTGCGGAGATGCGGTAACATTCAGATTCATGGTTAGTCTGGACTTAGATCACTGAAACCATGGCCGGGAAGGAACTCACAAGCTCCTTTATTTCAACCAGTCATGCAACTTCAGGGAGACCAGCATGATCATGTCAAAAATTGGGTCCGTAGCGGCCAAACTCGCAGCCGTCGCAAGTGGCTCTTTTCTCATATCTAAAACAGCTTTCGCCGCTTCAAGCAGTGTCCTCAAAGCGGATGACTTTGTAGGCATCTCGTTTTGGATAATCTCGATGGCGCTTATTGCCTCGACAGTTTTCTTCTTCCTTGAGCGGGATCGTGTATCCGCCAAGTGGAAGACGTCACTGACCGTTTCCGGATTGGTCACGCTGGTTGCAGCCGTGCACTACTTCTATATGCGCGATGTTTGGGTCACGACAGGTTCAACGCCTACCGTATTCCGATACATCGACTGGCTGATCACCGTTCCATTGCTAATGATCGAGTTCTATTTGATCTTGTCAGCCATCGCCAAGGTACCCGCTGGCGTTTTCTGGCGCCTCATGGTTGGAACGCTTGTCATGCTGGTCGGCGGTTACTTAGGTGAAGCAAGATACATTGGTGTTTGGCCAGGATTCATCATCGGTATGATCGGCTGGCTCTTCATTCTTTATGAAATCTTTGCTGGCCAGGCAGGAAAGATCAATGCGCAAAGCGCACCACCGTCGGTTCAATCTGCGTTCAACACGATGCGCTGGATTGTGACAATCGGCTGGGCAATTTACCCGCTAGGCTACTTCTTTGGATACCTGACAGGGAGTGGCCCCGAAAGCAGCGCAAATGCCTTGAATATCATCTACAACGCGGCAGATGTGCTTAACAAAATTGCCTTTGGTCTGATCATCTGGACTGTCGCGGTGAGTGAGTCTGAAAGCAGTCTCAAAAAGTAGAGAATGCCGCACGATTCAATGTGTGCACTAGGTTGCTGGTGCTCACATTGATGTAATTGTTCGGCCTGCCAGGCAACTTCAATTGATTTGCCGCGGGCGGAACGTTGCGAACTCAGTCTGAAACACTGGCACCTGTTTGCTGGGAATGGTGATGCGTTGCAGGGTGAACGCATCAGAGCAGGTAACTTTTCAAAGCGAAGTTATCTTGAATGCATTCTGCTCATCGCGTGTGTTTCGCGAACATTGAAGGTATCTCATCATGGCCGTGCTTAGTTCCAGGCTGCCGACGCTACAGACGCAACTCGACGCCACACAGTCTTTGTTGAGCGCCGTTGAAACGAGGATGCTCAGCGTTTTGAGGACAAGTACTGCCCCGCACGCGGCCGTCACAGCAGCCGCGCAACAAGCAGCTGCGTATCACCTCGGTTCAGGTGGCCAGCGAATTCGCGCCCGTATTGCGTCTCATGCTTGTACCGCGCTGAAGTTGTCATCTGGCGATACGGTGTCTATTGCAGCGGCTGCGGAGTTGGTTCATAACGCATCATTGATCCATGATGACCTGCAAGACCGTGACATATCTAGACACGGTAATGATTCTGTATGGGTCGCGTTCGGCGATGGTATTGCTATTTGCGCGGGCGACGTGCTGTTGTCAGCAGCGTACTGTGCGCTCGCCGGCATAAGCCGCACACACCTCCTGCCGACACTTATTTCCCTCTTGCATGGCCGTGTATCCGATGCCAGCGTCGGTCAGTGCGTCGATTTAAAAAAGGAGCAACTGCAGACCATCACGCTAGAGGCCTACGAGCATCTTGCGACGTTAAAAGCAGGAGCGCTGTTGAGTTTGCCGATTGAGCTGGCGCTCGCTGCAGCTGGTCAATTGCAGGCTTTGCCGGCCGCTCGAAAAGCTGCAAACTCCTTTGCAATCGGTTACCAGATTTTTGACGATTTGAACGACATACAGAAAGATGCATCGCGATTGGACGTGCACCCCGCAATCAATGCTGTTGCTGTAATACGCGCCATGAACGTTGACGACAACCCCACAGCGCACGCCCGAAAACTGGCGCTCATGCACCTGGCGAATGCGGCTGAATGGAGTCTGTTGTTGCCTAATAAGAGCGGGCTGCTGCTTCAGGTTCTGGCACTTGATCTGCGCGCCCAAATCGAGTCGCGATTGGCATGATGCACGCAGTAGTTATCGGTGCCGGATTTGGCGGTATTGCAGCGGCGCTGCGCCTTCGCGCGAAAGGTTACTCAGTCACGATCGTGGATCGCTGCGCTGCGCTAGGTGGGCGTGCCCAGGTTTTTGAGCGCAACGGGTTTCGCCATGATGCGGGGCCAACTGTAATCACAGCGCCGTTCTTGTTCGAGGAACTGTTTGAGCTTTTCGGAGAAACCTTTGCAGAGCATGTTCAATTGGTACCTCTAAAACCATGGTATCGGTTTCATTTTGCAGACGGCCAGACCTTTGACTACGGCGGAACCCTGGAAGAAACGATTGCTGAGATCGCCCGTATTGAGCCGCGTGATTGCGATGGATATCGAGCACTACTGGAGCAATCCAAACGTATTTTTGATGTTGGTTTCACGGAGCTATCGGCCCAGCCTTTCAACCGTCTCTCGACTATGGTGCGGCAGGTTCCGCGTTTGCTTGGTCTGCGCAGCTACAACACGGTTTGGCAACTGGTATCTCGATACTTGACCAGCCCCAAGCTTCGACAAGCATTGTCGATTCAGCCGCTTCTGGTCGGCGGCAATCCGTTCGACACGACCAGCATTTACGGCCTGATTCATTACCTTGAGCGAGAACACGGCGTGTATTTTGCGATGGGTGGCACTTCAGCTATTACGAAAGCCCTTGGCAATTTGATGATCAAGCAAGGCATAGACATTCGACTCAATCAAACCGTTGTATCGATAGATGTGGCGGACGGCGTTGCGAGAGGCGTCTTTCTCGAAGACGGTACACGGCTTGCGGCCGACGTAGTGGTGTCAAACGCCGATCCCGCGCATCTGTATGCCAAGATGATCAAACCCTCGCAGCAGGCATCGTCTGCGCGTTTGAAGCTGGCCGCTGCCGAGTTTTCGATGGGCCTGTTTGTTCTTTATTTCGGAACAACGCGAACCTACCCGGATGTCGCACACCACACCATCTGGATGGGAGAGCGCTACCAGGAATTGTTAGATGACATTTTTCATCGCAAAACGTTATCCGAGGACTTTTCGCTCTACATACATCGTCCAACAGCCACAGACCCGAGCTTTGCGCCTTCCGGGTGTGATAGTTTTTATGTGCTGTGTCCAGTTCCTAATTTGAAAGGAAATGTTGACTGGACTGTTGAGGGACCAAAGCTGGCGAAGAGGATCGTTGCGGCCCTTGATGGATCAATTCTTCCTGGGCTCACCACAGTCATTACCGACGAATTTTTCATGACGCCACACGACTTTTCAAGCGACTATCTGAGTGCCTATGGTGCTGGTTTTTCCGTTGCACCGTTGTTCCGGCAATCTGCGTGGTTTCGATTTCACAACCGTGCAGAAGGCATCAAGAACCTGTATCTCGTTGGAGCCGGAACTCATCCGGGAGCCGGCGTTCCAGGCGTTCTGTGTTCGGCCAAGGTCATGGACGCTTTGGTTCCGGCTGTAATGGAAACGGCCGCTCTAGTCTCAGCAAAAACGGTGCCGGCATGAACACAACAATTCTGGAACAGCCGCTCGTTCAATTCGTTGATCCTGACCAAGTATTAAAGAGTAAAGGCAGAAGTTTTCACTGGGCGCGTCGTTTACTGGGTAGTGAACATTCGGCGCGAGCCACCCGGCTTTACAGTATGTGTCGCTACCTGGATGACTTGGCGGATGAGTCGTTGTCGATCGAGCAGTCTCGGTCGACGCTTGCAAATATCAAGTGTTCCATACTGGACGGTCAATCGGATCATCCTGTCATTCGGGATGGTCTTTCGCTGATCCAGGAATGCAATATCGATCCTGGAGTCTTGTGCGAGTTGATCGACGGAGTTGCGTTGGATTTAGATCATGTGGCTATTGCGGAGCTTGATGATCTGCTACGGTACTGCTACCAGGTCGCTGGCACAGTGGGTTTGATGATGTGTAGTGTGCTGGACGTCGAGGAATCCGCAGCGTGGCCGCACGCGGTTGACCTTGGGATCGCAATGCAACTCACCAATATTTGCCGAGACGTCAAAGCGGATGCACAAGCCGGCCGACGCTACCTGCCCGCCTCCATGGTGGGCAACTTGTCGGCTATTGAGCTGGTGGATCCCTCTTCTGATCTTCGACCTCAATTACAAGACTGTTTGCAAAGGCTTTTGGAGATTGCAGACTGCTATTACAGCAGCGGTGAGTTAGGTTTGTCTTATCTGCCCCTCCGAGCTCGCGCAGGGATTCTGACTGCGGCCCGCCTGTACCGCGCTATCGGAACGAGTATCAAGAATTGCCAGTATCAATACTGGCGAGGTCGTGTCGTTGTCAATGGGTTTAAGAAAACTGCGCTGACAGCCAAGCTGCTTTTAGGAGCGCCGGTCTCTCACGCATTTTGGCGCCCAACCTACCAACACGATCAAACTTTGCATCGTCCGCTGGAGAACATGATCCGCGTCAATCGCTCTAGCAACGTATATCATGGCCTTTGATGTCGATTTGGTAATTTTGGGGGGTGGTTGTGCTGGATTGAGTTTGGCGTGGAGGTTGTCTGGGCTTGGAGCTGAATGCCCGTCGACACTGATTGCTGAACAGCGCGCGACTTATGTCAACGACAGAACTTGGTGTTTCTGGAGCAACAATGACACCAAGGTTGAACCGTTGGTTTTACAACAATGGCAATGGCTTCAACTGGAAGCGCACGGGCGATCAATCCGCTTTGATTGCGGAAAAGTTCCCTATCAAATGCTTGCCTCCTCAGATTTCTATGAGCATGCATGCCAGGCAATCAAGGGGTCCTCTTCAGTCAGTCTTTCCCTTGATACCGCTGTAATTGCCGAACCGAGGAAAGTGTCTGCAGGCTGGGCAATCGAAACCAGTCAAGGCACGATCACTGCGAGGATGGTGGTAGATACCCGCCCCGACCAGGCTCCGAAAAAAGGAAAAGCCGCACTTTGGCAGTCTTTTTATGGCCATGAAGTGGTGTGTGACATTGAAGTGTTCGACCCCGCATGTGCGGTGTTGATGGACTTCTCGGTGAGTACATCCCGTCAGATTCCATTCACTTACGTTTTGCCCATCAGCAGGCATCGCGCCATGATTGAGGCCACTGTATTTGGGCCAGATCCTCTTTGCCCCATGGACTTGGTTGCACAGCTCGAGGCGGCGAAACTAAAGTACGTCGGTGACGCCTCATTCTGCGTGGTTCGTTCTGAAAGCGGAATTTTGCCGATGGGCCTCAAGAAGCAACCGGCAAGGCCAGATTCAGGCTATGTCAAAGTTGGCGTCATGGCGGGGGCGGCACGAGCCAGCTCAGGATTTGCATTTCAGCGAATTCAGCAGTGGGCCGAGAACTGTAGCCTGGCAATCGCGGCAGGACGCGGGGTTGTCGGACAGGCCAAAGATCCCTGGGTATTGCGGCAGATGGATCATCTTTTTTTGAAAGTTATTGGCACTGAAGCCCAAATCGCACCAGACTTATTTTTGTCGATTTTCGACAAGGCAGATAGTGCTTCCGTGATTCGATTTTTGTCAGGGCGAGGTACTCTGAAAGACTATTTGCAAATAATAGCGGCCCTGCCGGCAAAGCACTTTGTTCGCCAGTTGCTGGTACCGCGTTTCCCGCAGTTTTCGTCAAATCCAGCCAAATGAAGGCGTCCCGCGCGCTCCGGCTGCAAGGCATGGTTTTTAGCGGATTGGCTGGGCTGTTTGTGATTGCGAGCTTCGTCCTGCCAAGAGTCGATTCTCGAATTGAAATCAGCGTAATTGCAACTTTGATTTTTCTCCTGGGAGTTCCTCATGGTGCTCTAGACACCATTTTTGCGCGACGGTTGTATCCGATTAGATCAATGCGCGAATGGTTGATCTTCAGCTTTGCCTATGTGGCGCTCGCAATGGCTGTTGTCGCACTGTGGTGGCTACTTCCCAACGTTTTCTTGACGGCATTCTTACTTGTTTCTGCATTTCATTTTTCTGGTGACCCGGTTACCGGTACGCCATCGCTGCTTCGCTTTTGGTATGGTGGGGCAATCATTGTCTTGCCCACGCTGATCCACGAAAACGAAGTTGCCGTCCTGTTTGGGTACTTGGTGCCGGGTGACTTCGCGATGCAAAGCGCTACGGTCTTGCATTGGATGGCGGTGCCTTGGTTGATTGGCTTGTCCATTGCAGTGATTTGGAACTTGCGTCGAAACCTTTTAACCGGCGTAGAGGTGATCGCTGTGGCGCTTCTCGTCTCAGTGACAACACCGCTGATGGGTTTTACATTATTTTTTTGTGCGATGCACAGCGTACGGCATACGATTCGAACTCAAAAATTTGCAGGTGAAAGGAGCTATTTGTGGATACTCACGCAGGCCATTCTCCCCATGGTGTTCAGTGCGTTGATTGCTGTCGCAATATGGCCAACATTCGGCGATACGCTTTTTGATGCTGCGGTCGTACAACTCTTGTTTGTTGCTCTTGCTGCACTGACTGTTCCCCACATGTGGTTGATCGAACGCATTCGCTTTTCTGGTGAGTTTCGCGATCTCGCTCCACTCGGCATTGTTCAAAAATAGCTCAAACACCTGCGCGATTTTTCAAATCTGCTGCATTCAACCGTCTGACCGGATGCCTCTCATCATGACGATGTCCCCCAGTTTTTGAGTTTCCTGGCGTATTCGGATTTGCAGGCCTTCCGCAGTCGAGGGGATGGGCTGCCTGCTTCTGTTCAGTTGAATACTTCTGCCTTGAGCGCACATAGCCCACCTGTAAATCATGGCTGTGCTCGTATTCCCGATGCCAGCTCTTGAGTGCATTCTTTGTATCCGACGGGTACGGGGTGTACGACCAGGTCCTGAAGCAGGAGAGCCGCGTAGGTGCAGCTTGTTTCGCCCACTCCCGACGCAAGTTTGATGAACTAGTACATTGACACATAAATAACGAAACATGTTTACACTCCATATATCGCCATCCGGCATACACGGGAGTTGTCATGCGACAGACGCCACTGAAC
>NCGI01000101.1 GCA_002256925.1 Polaromonas sp. 28-63-22 | reverse complement strand
ATTTCGTCGTGGTTGCGCTTGAGCACGTTGAAAACGCCGCCGCCGACGGTACCGATGCCCAGCAGGCCTACTTTGATGGATTTCATGTAATCTTTAGAACGAAAACGGGCTCTAGCCCAGGTAAATCATGCGCGAGCAGCTACCAATTTGATAGCGGCCGCAGCCGGGCGACTGTCGGTGCTGTGGCTCTTGCGGTAACTTTCGAGGAACTTGGCGATGCGTCCGACCGCTTCGCGCAGGTCATCTTCATGCGGCAAAAACACGATGCGGAAGTGGTCTGGCGCCGGCCAGTTGAAGCCCGTTCCCTGCACCAGCATGACGCGGGTCTGCTTGAGCAACTCCAGAAAAAACTCCCGGTCATCCCTGATCGGGTAAACCGCCGGATCGAGCCTCGGAAACATGTACAGCGCAGCTTGCGGTTTGACGCAGCTCACGCCCGGTATCGCGGTGATCAGCTCATACGCCAGATCGCGCTGGCGGCGCAGGCGCCCGCCCTCGCACGTGAGGTCGTTGATGCTCTGGTAGCCGCCCAGCGCGGTCTGAATGGCCCACTGGCCCGGCACGTTCGAGCACAGCTTCATGTTCGAAAGCATGTTCAGGCCCTCGATGTAATCGCTGGCTGATTTCTTGTCGCCCGACACCACCATCCAGCCGGCGCGGTAGCCGCAGGAGCGGTAGCTTTTGCTCAAGCTATTGAAGGTCAGCGTCAGCACGTCGGTTGACAGGCTGGCAATGGCCGTGTGCCTGATGCCGTCGTAGAGCACCTTGTCGTACACCTCATCGGCCAGAATGACGAGGCCGTGCTCGCGCGCGATGTCCACGATCTGCACCAGCAGCGCGTCGGAATAGAGCACGCCGGTGGGGTTGTTGGGGTTGATGACGACGATGCCCTTGGTGCGCGGCGTGATCTTGGCGCGGATGTCGTCGATGTTGGGCATCCAGCCGTTGGATTCGTCGCAGAGGTAATGCACCGGCGTGCCGCCCGACAGGCTGGTGGCGGCCGTCCACAGCGGGTAGTCGGGCATGGGCAGCAGCAGTTCGTCGCCGTTGTCGAGCAACGCATTGGTGGCCATGGTGATCAGTTCGCTGGCTCCGTTGCCCAGATAGATATCGTCCAGCGTGACGGCGGCGACGCCCTGCTTTTGGGTTTCGTGCATGACGGCCTTGCGCGCCGCAAAAATGCCCTTGCTGTCAGAGTAACCGGCCGAATTGGGCAGGTTGCGGATCATGTCCTGCTGGATTTCCTCGGGCGCATCGAAGCCGAACACCGCCAGATTGCCCAGGTTGAGCTTGATGATCTTTTGGCCCTCTTCTTCCATCTGTTTGGCCGCGTCCATGATCGGGCCTCGAATGTCATAGAGCACATTGGCAAGCTTGGCAGATTTGGTGATCGGTTTCATACAGCTTTTTGTCGATGTTGAATCAGGGGTCCGGGCTCCTGGGGCGCAGAAAACCGCGCGGGCGACCCTGAACAGGCTCGGGCATGGAACAGGAAATTGGCGCCGAATCTATAATTTGACCACACAAAACGCCTGTTTCAACGCCACAGCGCAGGCCTTGCGCCGCCCCGCCAACGACCAGCGCGCCACCGGAAACCGCATGAAACTTCAGCCAGACAACCTCGACGTGCAATCGATCCTGGGCTATGGCCCCGGATGGATAGGCCTGGGCAACAAAGGCGTTGCCGAAAAAATTGAACAAAGCGTCGTGATCGGTTCGCGCGGTGAAAAATTCAATTGGGATTGTCCGAATTTCGAGGCATTGACGGCTGAGCACTTCAGCAGCATCGCCCAATACCAGCCTGAACTGGTGATTTTCGGCAGTGGCAGCCGCTTGCGGTTTGCGCATCCGGCCTTGCTGCGAACGCTGATCGACCAGCGCATTGGCGTGGAAACCATGGACACGCTGGCGGCCTGCCGCACCTACAACATTCTGGCCGGCGAGGGGCGGCGGGTGATCGCGGCACTGCTGATCGAAACCGTACCCACGCTGCAGCGCGAGGACTGATCAGCCTGCTGTTTCAGGTAAAATCTAGGGTTGCACTTGGCACCAAACCGGATCAACGCCGGGTGCGCTGCCAAAGCTAGGGCCAAACACAACTACTTTCTTCAGGGGCTATTCAGTATGGCAGTCGTCGTCAACAAATTACTTCCCGAATTCGAAGCGAATGCCACAGGAGGCATCAAGGTTTCAAACCAGTCCCATATGGGCAAGGTTGTGATTTTGTATTTTTACCCCAAAGACAATACCCCTGGTTGCACCACGGAAGCCATGCAGTTTCGCGACCGCTACAAAGACTTCGTCAAGGCGGGTGCCACAGTGTTCGGTGTGTCCCGCGACAACATGAAATCGCACGACGAGTTCAAATCAAAGCTGGAACTGCCGTTTGAGCTGATTGCCGACACCGAAGAAAAAATGTGCCACATGTTTGGTGTTGTCAAAAACAAAATCATGTACGGCAAAAAAGTCAAAGGTATCGAACGGAGCACTTTTCTGATTGGCGCTGACGGCCTGCTGAAGGAAGAATGGCGCGGCCTCAAGGTTCCAGGTCATGTGGACGACGTGCTCAAGGCTGTCAAGGCGCTGAAGAAAACGGCCTGACACACAGGGCCCCTGCGGGCATGACGCCATCGCACAACAGGGCTTCCAGACCCGGATTGCCCTGACATCCGGGTTGTGCATAATGAAGCCATGCTGTTGACCCTCGCAACTGCGCTCCTCGACAAAGCCGCCCTGGTTTCAAGGCGGCTTTTTCACTTCTTGAACCTCCACTTTTCAGAGAGCCCCAAGCCCCATGCCCTTGCCCCCCGCCCCGACCAAGCGCGCCGCCCTGCTCTCGCCCGATGTGCTGGACGCGCCTGCACGCTCGCCTTCCAGGGCGACGCGAAAATCTGAAAGCGCCGACTCAGCCGAAAAACCGCCCGTACTGGACCTCTTCAACGACCGCACATCCGGCGGCGGGGATCGCCCGGCGGCTTTCAAGGGAAAAGAGGCCTCCCGCCCTGAAAAAGCCAGCGAGCACAGCTATCAAAAGCAGAGCATTGAACCCGTCGCCACGCCGCTGAAGACGAAGAAGGCCAAGCTCTCGGGGCCAGCCAAACTGTTCGTGCTGGACACCAATGTGCTGATGCACGACCCGATGTGCCTGTTCCGCTTCGAAGAACACGACATTTTCCTGCCGATGATCGTGCTGGAAGAACTCGACGGGCACAAGAAAGGCATGACCGAGGTTGCCCGCAATGCGCGCCAGACCAGCCGCTCGCTGGACGCGCTGGCGGGCGCCCAGGGCGCCGACATTGCAAAGGGGCTCAAGCTCAACACCACGGGCCACCCGGAAGCCGGCGGCTGCCTGCTGTTTCAGACCAAACCACTGGACTATTCGCTGCCCACCAGTTTGCCGCAAGGCAAGGCCGACAACCAGATCCTTGGAGTGGTAGAGGCGCTCCGCAAGGAGTACGCGCCGCGCGAAGTGGTGCTGGTTTCCAAAGACATCAACATGCGCGTGAAGGCGCGGGCGCTCGGTCTGGCCACCGACGACTACCAGAACGACAAAACGCTTGAAGACGGCGACCTGCTGTATTCAGGCTCGCTGGCCCTGCCACCGGACTTCTGGACCCGTCAAAGCAAAACGGTGGAAAGCTGGCAACAGGGCAGCTACACGTTCTACCGCATCACTGGCCCCATCGTGGCAAGTCTGCTGATCAATCAGTTCGTCTTTTTTGAGGCACCGGGCGAGCCGCCTTTGTATGCCCGCGTGACCGAAATCCGCGCCAAGACCGCCGTGCTGAAGACGCTGAAGGATTACAACCATCTCAAGAATGCGATTTGGGGTGTGACGACGCGTAACCGCGAGCAGAACTTTGCCATGAACCTGCTGATGGATCCGGAAGTTGATTTCGTCACATTGGCCGGCACCGCCGGCACGGGCAAGACCCTGATGGCACTGGCCAGCGGCCTGACGCAGGTGCTTGACGACCGCCGCTACACCGAAATCATCATGACCCGCGCTACGGTTTCGGTGGGGGAAGACATCGGCTTTCTGCCCGGCACCGAAGAAGAAAAAATGGGGCCGTGGATGGGCGCGCTGGACGACAACCTCGAAGTGCTCGGCAAGACCGACAGCGGCTCCGGCGAGTGGGGACGCGCGGCGACCAATGAACTGATCCGCTCGCGCATCAAGGTCAAAAGCATGAACTTCATGCGCGGCCGTACGTTTCTGAACAAGTACGTGATCATTGACGAAGCGCAAAACCTGACGCCCAAGCAGATGAAAACGCTGATCACCCGGGCCGGCCCGGGCACCAAGATCATCTGCATGGGCAACCTGGCCCAGATCGACACGCCGTATCTCACCGAAGGCTCGTCAGGGCTGACCTACGCGGTAGACCGTTTCAAGGGCTGGCCACACGGCGGCCACATCACGCTGGCGCGAGGCGAACGCTCCCGTCTCGCTGACTTCGCCAGCGAAGTGCTGTAGCCCGCCGAACGCCGGCGCCGGAAGCGAAAAAGCCAGTCTGTAAGGACTGGCTTTTTCGTTTCGCCTAAACCACGACCTATACCGCAAGCACCATTGGCCCCACCGGCTCTTGCCGTGACAGCGGCGCTACTTCGTAGCAATTGACCGGTTCGGAAAAACCCTTCAAGACCAGCTCGCCGGTACTCGCTACCGGCAGAGATTTTTCAATATTACCGGCCACCACGCTTGAGATGAGAATCTGACCCCCGCCGGCCTCTGCGCACAGACGGGCAGCAAGATTGGTGACATTTCCAATGGCCGCATAGTCGCGCCGGCCTTCGAAGCCGATGGCACCGATGGTTGCCATGCCCTGGGCGATGCCGATACCCATGGAAAGACTGTAGTTCCGCTGCTGCCAGACCTTGTTGAGTTCCTTGAAACGTGCCTGCATCTCAAGCGCCATGATTGCTGCCTTCACGGCAGGATCTGGAATTTCAACCGGATCGTTGAGGAAAATCATCATTCCATCCCCGGCAAATCGCTCCAGCGTGGCCTCATAGGACGCGATCAATTCGCCCATGGCCACATGGAATTCGCCCAATATGCGCATGACTTCATCGGCTCCATGCTTTTGCGTGAATGCCGTATAGCCCCGCAAGTCGAGAAACAGCACGACGATCTCGCGATGGTGTGGCCGATACAGTTCCTCGCTGGTGGCCGAGAGCAGTTGGTCGGCGACTGCCGGCTAGAAAAATCGCCGCAGTCGCTCCAGACGCCGTCCCTGAGAGATACGGGCAGACAGGGCCAGAGACAGCATGATCGCATCGAGCAACATGCCGAAGTCCACGGCTCTGAACGCCCAGAACGAGTAAGGCACGATGCCCATGGTCGTGAGCGCGGTGATCGATGAGCCCAACAGGCCAGCCACCGAGCCGCTCAAGAAAAACCGGGCGGCATTGTTGCGCTTTTTCAGGGACAGCAGCCCCAGCGTGAAGGCGAAAACTGAAAACACGACGACCCACCCAATCGAAGTGATGACCTGCGCCCGATAACCGCCCAGCAGCGCCGACGCAACGAAGGACAGCCCCATGACGTACAGCAGGCGCCGTGTCCAAGCGTAGGCGGTCGGCTGTTTTTCCTGGAGATCGAGGAAGATCAGGGCAAAGACCAGACCCGAGAAGCAATAGATGTAGATGAAAACGGAATGCGCCCAGTTGGAAGCTTCGGGAAATCCAGGCAACAACCACCTGAAGGTATGTCCGCTGTAGGTCGCGTGCATCGCGAGAAAGGCAGCCAGAAAGGCGCAGTAGGCCAGATAGGTTTTTTCGCGCGCCGACAGGTACAGCACGAAATTGAACAGCAGCAATGAAAGCAGTCCGCCATAGACCAGGCCGAAGTACAAAGATTCCGAGGAAGCCAGCTCGTTGAAAGCGTCGGGCTTCATCAAGCTCAGGCCAACCCAAAATGGGTCCCGCGTTGCGATGCGCACGACCAGTGAGCTTCTGCCTGGTGGCAGGTTCAGCAGGAAATTGCTCCGGCGATAAGGCTCGCTGCGTTGTGCGAAAGGGTGGGTATCGCCACCGTTGAATGTCTGCACTCCGCCGCTGGCATCGGTCAAGGTTACCGTTACTTCATCAAGCCATGACGGATTGAATATCAGCAAGCGCTTGAGCGGAGAGGTCTGGGAATTGTCAAGTGGCACGACAAACCAGTAGGCTGCCGTACTAAAGCCGGGGCTAAAGACTTCCTGGTCGAGCCTTATTGAATTACCCGAAAGGACAGCCCTCGTCACCTCTTCGACAGTTTTATTTCCCGCCTCGTCCTTGATGATGGAAGCCCACGGTATCAGGGCTAGTTGGGCCTGCTTTGCGTCGGCCGCCATCCCGGCGGATGGGCCTAAACCCGGTGAATCCTGCGCCGCCGCTCGCGTTGCCGGCCCCACGCACAGGGTCAACAGCGTGAGCACAATTGCAATGAACCGCATGGAAGGCATGAAGGCGCTCATTGCAGGGCTCAAAACTGGATGCTGGCAGGAATGGTCAGGTTATAGGGGTAGGGGTTGGTGGTGTCGGTATCCGGCTCCAGGCGCATGAATTCCGGCATCAGCGCGCGCACGCTCACATCGACGCTCTTCAGGTTGGCATGAAACTCGGCGGCGGCAGCTTGCAGAGTCCAGTCGGTGAAGGGGTAAATCGTGTCGACCAGGTTGGGCGCAAGCGTCCACACGGAGAAAAACATGGCGTTGGCCAGCTCGGCGCGGGCCATGTCGTCAGCCGAGGCGACGTCACTCACCAAACGCACGTCTGCCCCGTCATTGACGTCGGCCGGGGGCGGTCTGCGGATGCGCAGGAATTTATTTTTCAGCTGAATGAAATTGCCGAAGCTGTGGTGATCGGCTCCATGCGACACCGTGACGTCCCACATGTAAATCGCCATGACCATGGCCAGATTGTTTCCGTCAAAAATAGCCGTCCCATCGGGGAAGCCGCGGACGTGGGCGCTGCAGTAGTCGGCCCATCGCTGGACATAGGGATCGGTCTTCGGGATCACGCTGGCGATCTTCGTGGCAAATACCAAAAACGGCTTGAAATACTCGCGCAGGCATTGGCCGTAGAGTGTGTCCGCGTCCATCCACGGCTTCATGTAGTTGTACGCCGGATAAGCCGCAAGATCTTTGTAGCCCGAATAGCCGACGCCGAAAAGCTGTTTGATGTTGTAGCCACCGGCCGTCAGCGGATCGAACCATGTTCCCGGCGCATTGTTGTTGACCACCGTGAACGCACTTTCAAGGACGGTGTTGTCCAGCGGCAGCGTGTAGGTGGTATGGGGATACAGCGCCTGAAACAGCGGATGGATGTGGGGCACCGCTGTCTTGGTGATGGCATTGACCGAATCCATCGGGAAATGCAAGGCCGGATGCACGACAAACAAGGCGTGGTAGGCGGCACCTTGACAGGCATAGACCTTAGCGAGGTTCCAGGCCTTGTCGCCGGGCTTGACGAGCAATTCGCTGTTGGTGCCGGTTTTCAAAAACGTGATGCTGACGCAGTAGAAACGATTGTTTTCCTGAAGGAATCGGCAAACCACCGGAGCGCAATAAGTCCCGGGCATGGGAGTGATCAATTCCATCGCCGTGAAGTCGCTCACCCAATAGGCCGAGCCGGGGGACTCCTTGCGCAGAAAGCGGGCGTACACAGCCCGCGTCATGATCTGCAGGAAGTCGTCATCGGTCGGCAGGGGCTTTGCCATGTCGCCCACCGCC
>NCGI01000100.1 GCA_002256925.1 Polaromonas sp. 28-63-22 | reverse complement strand
CCTGAGCGACCAGCTTCTTGACGACGCCCACCGCGTGGACTGGGGCCTGCATGACCTGATGATCGACACGCTGGGCAATGGCCTGATTTCAGAGGCTCATCGCATCAACAGCCTGCGTGTGCGTCTCATCCGGCTCGAAACCTCGTCGCACTCGGCCTCGATGCTGATTCCCGCCATGGAAGAGCACCTGTGGTTCATCGATGCGCTGAAACGGCGTGACCCACAAGCCGTGGTGGAGCGCCTGAGCCACCACATCGAAAGCTCGCATCGCCGTGTGCTGGGGCTGGCGCCACCTGATCTGCCCTTGAACGGGCGTTCAACCGGGTAAAGGTCCACGGAAAGCACCAGAAAACCGGTGCCGTTCCGCATTGAAGGGGTTTCAAGCTATTGATCCGGACCTTTGAAATTTGAACCGTTCGCCCTGAGGTGTTGAAGGGTCTTATTGCAAGCTTGCCCTTCGATACCTCAGGGCGAACGGAAATTAAGACTTCATCGGGCCGAAGCAATAGCTGGCCCACCCACGCCCCTGCGTGCGCCAAGACATCACGGCTTTGCTTACCGCCCATCAGCGTGGCTGAGCGAGCGCGCATCGCCGGCCGGCCGGACCCTGCAACAATCCGGTGCGCTGGCCCCAGGCATGCGCAACCTTCGTCCTGGTACAAAATCGGACGCTCCGGCAGGCTTTTGAATCGCCTTCGATAATCCTGCCGGCTGATTGAGCACAAAAAAATGGAGACAAGCATGTTGACCTTTTCCCTTCGCCGCAGCGGCCTGCTGGCAGCGTGTGCGGCCCTGTGGATGGCCGCAGTGCTCCCCACCGCCCAGGCGCAAGGCAAGGTGGTCTTGCGCATCTCCACCCCGGCCGTGCCCGACGACTGGCACGCCAAAATGTGGACCGTGTTCAAGGATTCGCTGGAAAAAAGCGCGCCTGGCGAGTTTGACGTGCAAATCAACCTGAACGCCTCGCTTTTCAAGCAGGGCACCGAGCCCGCCGCCATGGCGCGTGGAAACCTGGAGCTGACCTCGGTATCGGCTTTTGACATTGCCAAGCTGGTGCCTGAGTTTTCGGTGTTTACCGCCGGCTATGTTGTGCGCGACCCCGCCCATCAGCAAAAGGTTTTTAACGGCCCTATCGGCGCGGCGTTGTTTAAAACGGTGTCTGAAAAGATGGACGTGACGCCACTGGCAACCGCCTACCTCGGCACCCGCCAGATCAACCTGCGCGAAGTACGCAACGTCAAGACCCCCGCCGACCTCAAGGGCGTGAAGCTGCGCATGCCGGCCTCGAAAGAATGGCTGTTCCTGGGTGAGGCGCTCGGCGCCACCGCCACGCCGCTGGCCTTCGGCGAGGTGTACCTGGGCCTCAAGACCGGCACCATCGACGGCCAGGACAATCCCCTGCCCTCGGTGCGCGCAGCGAAGTTTTACGAGGTGACCCGGCACATCGTCATGACCGGCCATCTCGTGGACGGCGTCTTCATCGCCATTTCCAACAAGGCCTGGAACGCCCTGAACGCCGCGCAAAAGCAGAAAGTCAAGGCTGCGGCCGACGCAGCGGCCAGCTACAACAACGACAACCGCATCCAGGAAGAGCGCCAGCTGGTGGCGTTCTTCCGGGCGCAGGGCCTGCAAGTCACCACGCCCGATGTCGAGGCCTTCCGGCAATCGGTGCAGAAGACCTACCTGAACTCCGACTACGCCAGGGTCTGGGGCAAGGGCCTGCTCGAACGTATCAACGCGACCCGGTAGCGCCTCGTTTCACCCATGCTTCGCTGGCTTAAAACCGCAGCCGACGTGATTGGCGGCGGCCTCTTTCTTGCGCTGTTCGTCGTGTTCCTGGTGCAGATCACGGCACGCTTCGGCTTCAACCGGCCGCTGGCCTGGACCGATGAAGGCGCCGTGATTCTCTATGTCTGGATCATTTTGTGGGCCGCTGCCGTGGTCGTACCCGAGCGCGAACATGTGGTGTTTGACCTGGTCTGGAACAGCGTCAGCCGACGCACGCGGCAGGTCATGCGCATCGCGGGCAACCTGCTGGTGGGCGGCCTGGCGCTCAGCGCCATTCCGGCGAGCTGGGACTACGTGCACTTCATGAACCGTGAAGGAACGCCGGTGCTGGGCGTTTCTTTCATGTGGGTGTTTCTGCCGTTCGTGCTGCTGCTGGTGGCGCTGGTGGTGCGCGCCGCGTGGGCGATATTCAATGCGCTGCGGGGCGTCGGGCTCGAAGCGGATGTCCACGCATGAGGCATCCATGACCTCGGGCATCCTGATTCTGATCGTGGTTCTGGTGGCCGGCATGTTGCTGCGCATGCCCATCGGCTTTTCGATGATTGCCTCGGGCATCGCTTACCTTCTGGTCAAGCGTCAGGACCTGGGCCTGGTGGCCGAACAGATCGGCAACGGCCTTTACAACAGCTATGTGCTGCTGGCCGTTCCGCTGTTCGTGTTCGCAGCCAACATCATGAACGCCGGCACGGTGAGCGAACGCATCTTCGATTTCTGCCGCATTGTGGTCGGGCGCATGCGTGGCGGGCTGGCACAGGTCGATATCCTGGTCAGCGTGGTTTTCTCGGGCATGAGCGGCAGCGCGATTGCCGACGCCGCCGGGCCGGGTCTTGTCACGATCCGGCAAATGCTGAAAAAGCCTGAATACTCACGCGGTTTCGCAGGCGCCGTGGTGGTGGCCAGTGCCACCCTCGGGCCGATCATTCCACCGTCGATTCCGATGCTGATTTACGCGCTGGTGTCGGGTGCATCCGTAGGCGCGCTGTTCCTGGGCGGCGTGGTGCCGGGCTTTTTGATGGCCGTGCTGATGATGGTGGTGGTCCATGTCATTGCCGTCAAACGCAACATGCCGCGTGAGGCGAAAATCCCCCGCCGCGAATGGCCCGCCATTATTTTTCGTGGCGCCTTGCCGCTGTCGATGCCCATCGTGCTGCTGACCGGCATTTATTCCGGCGCCTTCACGCCGACCGAAGCCGCTGCCGTGGCCGCCTTTCACGCGCTGGTGCTGGCCGCCGTGGTGTACCGGGCGCTGACCTGGCGCACGTTTTGGGGCGTGGTGATGGAATCCACACGCGGCAGCGCGGTGATCACGCTGATCCTGGCGGGCTCCTTCATCCTGAACTACGCCTTCACCGCCGAAGGTGTGCCGCAGGCGATGGCGCAGTGGGTTGACGGCATGCACCTGTCGCAGCTCAAATTTTTGCTGCTGGTCAACGTGCTTTTTCTGGTGCTGGGCTGCTTTCTGGATGTGTCGGTGCTGCTGCTGGTTTTTGTGCCGATGCTGCTGCCGGCGGCCAAATTGCTCGGCGTGGATCTGGTGCATTTCGGCGTGCTGGTGGTGCTCAACATGATGATCGGCCTGATCCATCCGCCGTTTGGCATGCTGCTGTTCGTGACCAAGGCCCTCACCGGCATTCCCATCGGCGAGATGATGAAGGAAGGCTGGCCGTTCCTGGTCATGCTGCTGCTGTTGCTGCTGGCCATCACGGTGTTTCCGCAGATCGTGCTGTGGCTGCCCCAGAGCATGGGTTACGGCACCCGGTAGCCGAAGGGCAGCACGACGCCGCCGCACCGGATGCATGCTGACCCGGAAAGGACCGCGATCTGCAGGCTCCGCCGCTTTCATACCTTCAGGCCGCCTAAAAAACAATAAAAAGTGCTTGCAGCCCTCTATTTGTATGCGCGAGCAGCTATCATAATCATAGCGACTCAACGCAGCCCGCAAACGCCCGGTCTTGCGCATCGACCGTGACCGTGCACCCCGCTTTACCGGCCGTTTACCGGTGAATTGCTGCGACGACACGAAGCCTGCGGGCGTTCCAGTGATAATTATTTCGGACTCGCCCCACCCGTACGCCTTCGTGTCGCCGCGCCAGGCCGCGTTTGTCCTGGCACCGCGCCGGCAGCCGCAGCGCCCTTGCCGCAATGCCGCTCCATGGCGTCAAGAGACGGCCGTCATCCGACCCTACAACAACAAGGACTCCCATGCCAGCCACACCGACCGACGCACCCGAGCGCCCCCGCCTGAGCCGCCGGGCTTCGATCATCGGTAGCGTCCTGGCTGTGCTTGCGCTCTCGGGCCTCGGCTGGCTTGCGTGGAGCCTGACCCGTCCGGCCTCCGAGACCACGGCAAGCGCTGGTCCACCGGGTGCTGGTGGCCCCGGCGGCGGCGCCAGGCGTGGCCCGCCCTCCACCACAGTGGGCGTGGCCACGGCCGAGCTGGCGAATGTTCCCGTGCTGCTCGATGCGCTCGGCACCGTCACGCCGCAGGCCGCGGTACGCGTTCGTCCGCAGGTTTCGGGCGTCATGCAGAAAGTGCTGTTCAAGGAAGGCCAGATGGTCAAGGCCGGCGAACTGCTGGCGACCATCGACCCGCGCCAGTTCGAAATGGCCTTGATGCAGGCCATCGGCCAGCGGCAGCAGGGTGAGGCCCAACTCGACAGCGCGCGCGTCACGCTGCAGCGCTTCAAGACGCTGCTGGAGCAGGATTCGATTGCCCGGCAGGACGTCGATACCCAGGCGGCGCTGGTCAAGCAGCTCGAAGGCACACTCAGCGGGCGGCGCGGGTTCCAGCGGAGTCGGCAAGGCGATGACCGTCACGGCGCTGGACCAGACCCGCACGACGGTTCTGGACACCGGCGTGCTCGCCTCGCTGGACAACCAGGTCGACACGACCACCGGCACGGTCAAGGCCAAGGCGCGTTTTGCCAACAGCAAGCTGGCGCTGTTTCCGAACCAGTTTGTCAATGTGGAATTGCTGGTCCGGACGATTGAAAACGCCGTGGTGGTGCCCGTGACCGCCATGCGCCGGGGCACCAGCGGCGACTATGTTTATGTCGTGAACGGCGATAGCCGCACGGTGTCGCTGCGTCCGGTGCAGCGCGGGCAGGCCACGGTTGACAAGGTGGTGGTCACCTCGGGCCTGAAGGCCGGCGAACGCGTGATCACCGAGGGCGCTGACAGATTGAAAGATGGTGCCAGCGTGGTGCTGCCGGGCGACCAGCCGCGCATGCCCGGTTCGGGCGGTGCGGGTGGCAAACGCCAGCGCCCCGGCGCGGACGGCAGCCGCGCGGCGCCGGCTTCGGCACCGTCTTCGCCGGCATCGCAGGCAGCGGGGTCATGAAACTGCGCGCGCCGAACCCGCTGCGAGGCGCCCTCGGGCCTGTCGGGTCGCCGCCATGAGTCCGTCAAGCCCGTTTATCCGCCGGCCGGTGGCCACGTCGCTGCTGATGCTGGCCATCGTGCTGGCAGGCATCGTCGGCTTCAAATTTTTGCCTTTGTCGGCGCTGCCGCAGGTCGATTACCCGACGATCCAGGTGCAGACGCTCTACCCCGGCGCCAGCCCCGAGGTCATGGCGCAAACCGTCACGGCGCCGCTGGAGCGCCAGTTCGGCCAGATGGCAGGTCTGGCGCGCCTGAGTTCGACCAGCGCCGCCGGCGTGTCCATCGTCACGCTGCAGTTCGGCCTGGGATTGACGCTGGACGTGGCCGAGCAGGAAGTGCAGGCCGCCATCAATGCGGGCGGCTCGCTGCTGCCGGCTGACCTTCCCGCGCCGCCGGTCTATGCCAAGGTCAACCCGGCCGATGCGCCCGTGCTCACGCTGGCCATCACGTCGGACACGCTTCCGCTGACGGAGGTGCAGAACCTCGTCAATACGCGGCTGGCACTGAAGATCAGCCAGGTCAATGGCGTCGGACTGGTGTCGCTCAGCGGCGGCCAGCGCCCTGCCGTACGCATTCAGGCCGACACCCGTGCGCTGGCTTCCTATGGGCTGGGGCTGGACGCGCTGCGCACGGCGATCACTGGCGCCAACGCCAACGCGGCCAAGGGCAGCATCGACGGGCCGACGCGCTCCTACAGCATCAACGCCAACGATCAACTGGTTGCTGCCAGCGACTACCGCAACCTGATCATCACTTACCGCAACGGCGCTGCGGTGCGGGTGTCGGATGTGGCCAAGGTGGTGGACGCCGCCGAAAACAGCAAGCTCGGTGCATGGTCGGGTGGCGATTGCGCCGCGCCCGACAAAAACGAGCCCTCCGGTACCGATTGCCTCGCGTCGGGGCGTCAACTCAAGCCCGCCATCATCCTGAACGTACAGCGCCAGCCGGGTGCCAACGTCATTGCCACGGTCGATGCCATCAAGGCGCGCCTGCCCGAGCTTCAGGCCGGCCTGCCCGCCGCGCTGAAAGTCGAAGTCCTGAGCGACCGCACCACCGGCATCCGGGCATCGGTCATGCATGTCGAGATCGAACTGCTGCTGGCCGTGCTGCTGGTGGTGCTGGTGATCTTTGCGTTTCTGAACAGCGTGCGGGCCACCGTCATTGCCAGTCTGGCTGTGCCCATCTCGCTCATCGGGACCTGCGGCGCGATGTACCTGCTGGGTTACAGCCTCAACAACCTGAGCCTGATGGCGCTGACGATTGCCACCGGCTTTGTGGTTGACGACGCGATCGTGATGATCGAAAACATCTCGCGCTACATCGAGGAAGGCGAAGAACCCATGGCTGCCGCGATGAAGGGCGCCGCGCAGATCGGTTTCACCATCATCTCGCTGACGGTGTCGCTGATTGCGGTGCTGATTCCGCTGCTCTTCATGGGCGACGTGGTGGGCCGGCTGTTTCGTGAGTTCGCCGTCACGCTGGCGATCACGATCCTGATTTCGGCGGTGGTGTCGCTCACCCTGGTGCCGATGATGTCAGCGCGGTGGCTAAGAAAAAAAGCCCCCACGCTCCCCGCTTCGCGTGGTTCGCTGCCCCCCGGGGGGGCCGCCCCGCCTGCGGCCTGGCCAAGCCAGTTCGGCGACGGAAACTTGAACGAACAAAGAGATGGTGCCGTTCATCCTGATGTATCCAGGGACCCGTCGGTGGGTATTGGCGTTCGAACACAGCGGTTTTTTGACAACGTCATCGTGCGCTATGACCACGCGCTGGTCTGGGTGTTCCAGCGCCAGGGTGCCACCCTGGTGGTGGCGCTGGCCACGCTGCTGCTGACGGTGCTGCTGTACGTGCTGATTCCCAAAGGCCTGTTTCCGACGCAGGACACCGGCCAACTGCAGGCCCAGGTCGTCACAGCCCAGTCGGTGTCTTATGCCCGCATGGCCGGGCTGCAGCAGGCGGCCGCACGCGCCATTCTTGAAGACCCTGACGTCAGCACCCTGAGTTCTTTCATCGGTGTGGACGCCGCCAACAACACCATGCTGCACACCGGCCGCATGCTGATCAACCTGCGGAAAGAGCGCATCGGAAGCCAGCAGGCAACGATGGACCGGCTGAAACAACGCGTCAGCCAGATCGCGGGTGTGACGCTGTATTTGCAACCCACCCAGGACCTGACAATCGACGCCGAAACCGGGCCGACGCAATACCGCCTGTCCCTTGAGGGCGCCAACAACGACACCGTGGTGCAGTGGGCCGACAAGCTCGCGGCGCGCATGCAGGCGCTGGCCAGCGTGCGCCATGTGGCTTCGAACGCGGGCTCCAGCGGTGCGTCGGCCTACATCACGATTGACCGTGACACCGCCTCGCGCCTTGGCGTGAGCACCTCGTCGATTGACGACGCGCTCTATAGCGCCTTCGGCCAGCGCATCGTGTCAACCATTTTTACCGAGACCAACCAGTACCGTGTCATTCTGGAAGCCCTGCCCGATCAGCTGACCACACCCGCGTCCCTGGGCAACCTGCAGCTGAAAACCGGCTCCGGCGCGACCACGCCGCTGTCAAGCCTGGCCACCATCAGTGAGCGCCCGGCGCCGCTGCAAGTCACGCGCGTGGCCCAGTACCCGGCAACATCGCTTGGCTTCGACACTGCGCCTGGCGTGTCGCTCGGCCAGGCGGTGGACGACATCCGGCAGGCGGCCAAAGACATCGCCCTGCCGGCCAGCGTGAGCCTGACGTTTCTGGGTGCAGCCGGGGCCTACCAGACATCGCTGTCCAACCAGTTGTGGCTGATTCTTGCGGCGGTGATCTGCGTCTATATCGTGCTCGGTGTGCTGTACGAAAGCTATGTGCATCCGCTGACGATCCTGTCCACCCTGCCCTCGGCCGGCGTCGGCGCGCTGCTGGCGCTGATGATCAGCGGTTCGGACCTCGGCGTCATCGGCATCATCGGCATCATTCTTTTGATTGGCATTGTGAAGAAAAACGCGATCATGATGATCGACTTTGCGATTGACGCCGAACGCCACCAGGGCAAGTCACCGCAAGAGGCGATTCATCAGGCGGCGCTGCTGCGCTTCCGGCCGATCCTGATGACCACGCTCGCCGCGCTGTTCGCAGCGGTCCCGCTGATGCTCGGCTGGGGCGACGGCGCTGAATTGCGCCGGCCACTGGGCCTGGCGATTTTCGGCGGTCTCATCGTGAGCCAGATGTTGACGCTGTTCACGACGCCCGTGATTTATCTGGCGTTTGATCGGGTTGGGCGGAGGTTGGGTTCTCGCAAAGAGGTGGTTGCTTGACGCGTTGGCGCCATAACCCCGTTCGTCCTGAGGTATCGAAGGATCGGGCTGAGCTTGTCGAAGCCTGGGTTGATTCGAGCAGCGCGCCGTTCGGCGAGGTCCGATGCCGCTCTGTCGCCGCGGCGGGCGACTTACTTTTCTTTGCTTCGCCAAAGAAACCTAAGGAAAAGAAAGGCGAGCTGAAGTCAGGGGGGTTATTGGGGTCAGACGCCAATTTCGCTGCGGTGCGAAGCACGGCACCCTGCGGGCGAGCCTTTGGCTCGGCGAATTTGGACTCTGACCCCAAAAACCAGGCTGCTTGCCGTGTTCTTAAGCGATTTCGGCCTCTAGCCGATGCAGAACGTGCGCAAGCAGCTATGAAAATAGTAGCGCCGCACGAGCAGAACTTGCCCCGAATCCGATCCCGACCCTTTCCCCAAAACCCTTGTGACTGCGCCGAGGAGCGGAGCTTCAAGCGGATCAGGGCGAGCGATTGTCTGAGCGAAGCGAGTTCGAGCTCGACCCCGCTTGAAGCGAGCACCGCAGGTTGCCCGCAGCGAAGCGGAGGGACGCAGGCACCAGGGTCGCCTTTCTTTTGCTTACTTTTCTTTGGCGAAGCAAAGAAAAGTGAGTCGCCCGCAGCGGCGACAGAGCGGCACCGGACTCATCAAAGAACTCAACGCGCGACTCAAACCAAGGCTTCGACAGGCTCAGCCCGAACGGCTTCAGGGATGCAAGGCTTCGACAGGCGCAGCCCGAACGGGACCAGGCGCTGGCTCCAGGAGGTCAACCCATGAACCTCTCCGAACCGTTCGTCCGCCGCCCGGTTGCCACCGTCCTGCTCACGTTGGGCATCGCACTCGCAGGCATCGGCGCCTTCTTCGTGCTGCCAGTGTCCCCGTTGCCGCAAGTGGACTACCCGGTCATTTCCGTCAGCGCGACGCTGCCCGGTGCCAGCCCCGACACAATGGCCAGCAGCGTGGCCACCCCGCTGGAGCGGCGCTTGGGCACGATTGCCGGTGTCAACGAAATGACGTCCAGCAGCGGCACCGGTTCGGCCCGCGTCACACTGCAATTCGACCTGAACCGCAACATCAATGCAGCGGCGCGCGAAGTGCAGGCGGCCATCAACGCATCGCGCGCCGACTTGCCAGCGACGCTGCGCAGCAACCCGACCTACCGCAAGGCCAATCCAGCCTCCGCGCCGGTGCTCATACTCGCCCTCACATCGAAAACCCGTTCACCCGGGCAGATTTACGACGAGGTATCGAACCTGGTGCAGCAAAAAATTGCGCAGGTGCCGGGTGTGGGCGATGTGGAACTCGGTGGCGGTTCGCTGCCTGCGGTACGGGTCGAACTGCTGCCGTTTGCACTGAACCGCTACGGCGTCAGCATGGAAGATGTGCGCGCCGCCTTGCAGGCGTCAAACGCCAACCGGCCCAAAGGTGCCATCGAAGGCAACGGGCAGCGGCTGCAAATCTACACCGGCTTCAACACGGCTTCGGGGGGACGCAAGGCCGCCGACTACCAAAACCTCGTCGTGGCCTGGCGCAACAACGCGGCCATTCGCCTTTCCGACGTGGCGGAGGTGGTTGACGGCGTGGAGAACACCAACACGCTGGGGCTTTTCAACGGCAGTCCGGCCGTGATCGTGCTGATCACACGCCAGCCGGACGCCAATGTAATCCAAACCGTCGATGGCGTGCGCGCGCTGCTGCCCGAACTGCAGGCGCAGCTGCCGGCCGATGTGACCCTGCAAGTCGCCTCCGACCGGACAACGTCCATCCGTGCGTCACTGCATGAAGTCGAGATCACGCTGCTGATTTCCATTGCGCTGGTGGTGCTGGTCGTGAGCGCTTTCCTGCGCAGTGCGCGGGCCACGTTCATTCCTGCGGTGGCCACCGTGGTGTCGCTGCTGGGTACCTTCGGCGTCATGTATCTGATGGGTTTCAGCCTGAACAACCTGAGCCTGATGGCGCTCACGGTGGCGACCGGTTTCGTGGTCGATGACGCCATCGTGGTGCTGGAAAACACCAGCCGCCACATCGAGGCGGGCATGGACCGCTTCAAGGCCGCGCTGCTGGGCGCGCGCGAAGTCGGCTTCACGGTGCTGTCGATCAGCCTGTCGCTGGTGGCCGTGTTTATTCCGCTGCTGTTCATGGGCGGGCAAACCGGCCGGCTGTTCCGCGAGTTTGCGGTCACGCTGTCGGTGGCGGTGCTGATTTCACTGCTTATTTCATTGACGACGACACCGATGATGTGCGCCTGGCTGCTCAAGCCTTCCGCTCAAGACAAGCCATCACAATCCGGTCGCCGGCCGCGTTTCGCCTTCATCAGCCGCTGGTTTGAAAACGGCTACAACCGCATTCACCGCGCCTACGCCGTGAGCCTGGACTGGGCGCTTCATGCCCGGTTGCTGGTGATGCTGATTCTGGTGGCCGTGATCGCCCTGAACGCCTACCTGTTCATCAAGGTGCCCAAGGGGTTTTTCCCGCAGCAGGACGCCGGGCAGATCAGTGGCGGCCTGCGAGCCGACCGGAGTATTTCGTTTCAGGCGCTGCAGGGCAAGTTGCGGCAGCTGGTGGACATCATCCGGCGCGACCCGGCTGTCGGCACCGTGGTGGGCTTTACCGGCGGCGCGCGGGCCGGCGGTGGCTTCATGTTCATCACCCTCAAACCGGTGGCGCAGCGCACCGAATCAGGCCAGGCGGTGATTGCACGCCTGCGGCCGCAACTGGCGCGGGTCACCGGCGTGACGCTGTTCCTCAATCCCGTGCAGGACCTGCGTGGTGGCGGCCGGCAGACCAACTCGACCAACCAGTACACCCTGAAAAGCGACAACAACAAAGACCTGTCGCTCTGGGCCACGCGGCTGGCCGAACAGATGCAGCGCCAGGACGCGCTGATCGACGTGGACACCGACCAGCAGGAAAACGGTGTGGAAACGATGGTGACGGTGGACAAGGACAGTGCAGCGCGACTGGGTATCAGCGCCCGGGACATCGACAACGCGCTGTATGACGCCTACGGGCAGCGGCAGGTCGCCACGATTTATGCCGACCTCAATCAGTACCGGGTCATCATGGAGGTGGCGCCGCGCTACATACGCAGTCCTGAATCGCTCAAGGACATCTACGTGCCGGCAAAAAACGCAGGGGCCGCTACAGCGACCACCACCGCAAGCGCTGCGACCACTTCTGGCGCCGCCGACGCGTCCGCAAGCACCCCCACGACGCCGGTGAATCCCGCGCTGCGCGATCCGTCGTCGGGCCAGGTGCTGCGCTCATCGCCCGCGACGATGGTGCCGCTGTCGGCCATTGCCCGCTTCAGTGAAAATCCCAAGGCGGCGTCCGTCAGCCATGAAGACGGCGAGCTTTCCACGACGATTTCC
Organism: Polaromonas sp. 28-63-22; assembly: GCA_002256925.1. Taxonomy (GTDB): domain Bacteria; phylum Pseudomonadota; class Gammaproteobacteria; order Burkholderiales; family Burkholderiaceae_C; genus Polaromonas. The sequence goes on along the minus strand of NCGI01000100.1, from coordinate 503 downwards.
TTCAACCTCGCCGAGGGCCGTACGCTGAGCGACGGGCAGGCGGCCGTGAAACAGGCCGAAGCCGAGATTGGCCTGCCCAACAATGTGCGCGGCAGTTTTGCAGGCACGGCGCGCGATGCGCAGCAGTCGCAAAACCAGCAGCCGCTGCTGATACTGGCCGCGCTGGTGGTGATCTACATCGTGCTCGGCATTCTGTATGAAAGCCTCATTCACCCCATCACCGTGCTATCCACACTGCCCTCGGCCGGGGTGGGTGCCGTGCTGGCGCTGCTGCTCTTCAAGATGGACTTTTCGATCATTGCGCTGATTGGCGTTTTTCTGCTGATCGGCATCGTCAAGAAGAATGCCATTTTGATCATCGACTTCGCGCTCGAAGCCGAACGCTCGCGTGGACTTTCCGCCGTCGAGGCCGTGCGTGAAGCCTGCCTGCTGCGTTTTCGCCCGATTCTGATGACCACGCTGGCCGCGATTCTGGGTGCGCTGCCGCTCGCGATCGGCTTTGG
>NCGI01000099.1 GCA_002256925.1 Polaromonas sp. 28-63-22 | reverse complement strand
AATTCAAATCGGCACCAAATAAAACCGGCCGCAAACCCGCATGGTTATTGGCTCTGCGTCAAAACCGAACTACGTTGACCGGACACTACTGGGTCAGAGTCCAAATTAGCCGAGCCTATGGCTCGCCGGAAGGGTGCGTTGCCTTGCAACGCAGCTAAATTGGCGTCTGACCCCAATAACCGGCTGCCCCCCGAGGGGGCTGCTGCGCCTGCGGTCCGGCGAAGCCGGTCCCGCGGCCCCTGCTTGCATTGAAGCCCCAGGGTCGCGCGCTGCTTGTAGCTTCTGTCCCCCGAAAGGGCCGCTGCGCCTGCAGTCCGGCAAAGCCGGTCCTGCGGCCCCTGCTTGCATTTCGGGGCCAGGTAGCGCGCTGCGCATCGCGTGCTGCGCCGCACGCCGTCCGCCGTTAACATGGACGCATGAGCGAAATCCCGTCCAAGTCCACGCAGCTGATTCACCACCCCTACAACCCGCCCGCCGGTTTTGACGCTGTCCCGCCGGGCATTTACAAAGCCTCGACCATCATCTTTCCCAGCGTGGCCGCGCTGCGCAGCCGCGACTGGAAGCACAAGACCGGCTACACCTACGGCCTGCATGGCACGCCCACCACCTTCACGCTGGAAGAGCGCATTGCCACGCTCGAAGGCGGCAGGTTCTGCACGCTGGTGCCGAGCGGTCTGGCGGCGGTGGTGCTGGTGGACATGGCCTTTCTGAAGGCGGGCGACGAGGTGCTGATTCCCGACAACGCCTACGGACCGAACAAGGCCTTTGCGCACCACGAGCTGGCGGGCTGGGGCATCACCCACCAGTTTTACGACCCCATGAACCCGGCCGATCTGGCGGCCCGGCTAAGCCCCAGAACGCGGCTGGTCTGGCTGGAAGCGCCAGGCTCCATCACGATGGAGTTTCCGGACCTGCCTGCGCTGGTCGCCGTGGTCAAAGCCCATGGCGGCGCGCACCCGCAGGGCATCGTCACCGCGCTGGACAACACCTGGGGCGCGGGGCTGGCGTTCAATGCCTTCGCGCTGGGTGTCGATGTGTCGATGCAGGCGCTGACGAAATACCCCAGCGGCGGTGCCGACGTGCTGATGGGCTCGGTGGTGACCAACCACGAGGCGCTGCACGATCTGCTTCACATGAGCCACATGCGCGTGGGCTTTGGCGTAAGCGGCAACGACTGCGAGCTGGTGCTGCGCGGGCTGGGCAGCATGGCGCTGCGCTACGCCGCGCAAGACGCAGCCACCCGCCAATTGGCGCTCTGGCTGCAGCAGCAGCCCCCCATCGCGGCGGTGCTGCATCCGGCCTTGCCGGGCTCGCCCGGCCATGCGGCGTGGAAGCGCGACTGCAGTGCGGCGGCCTGCCTGGTCAGTGCGGTCTTCCAGCCCGGCTTCACGCAGCCGCAGATCGACCGTTTTTGCGACAGCCTCAAACTCTTCAGACTCGGGTACAGCTGGGCCGGGCCGATGAGCCTGTGCGTGCCCTACGACATGTCGTCCATTCGGCCGAAAGGCTGGCCCCACGCGGGCGGACTGGTGCGGTTTTCGGTCGGACTGGAAGCAGTGGCCGACTTGCAGGGCGACATCAGCCAGGCGCTGGGCAAGGCCTGAAACCGGCGTAATCCGCGCCGCCTGGCGCTGCCGTGCGATGCATTACAGTAAGGCTTACTTATTTACGAAAGCACGCTGTGGCAACTCCCAACTACGGATACGAAAAGCGCCAGAAAGAGCTTGCCAAAAAGCGCAAGAAAGAAGACAAGCTCAAACGCAAGGCCGAAGGAAAGCCCGACGACGGATCGGACGAGGCCGGCGATGCGCCCGACACCACGGCGCCCAATCCGGGCGATGTGCCGCCCGATCAGCCAGCCCGCTGAAAACCGCCGCCGGACAGCGATTTCTCAAGCGAAAAAGGCCTCCAGCCCAGATACTATATGCGCGACCAGCTATTGAATTGATAGCGCCTCATACCAACCCGGCTGCACTGTTTTTCAGTGCGCCGGGTTTTTTTGTTTCAGGCCGGCAGGGCCTGTGGCTCGGCCAGCATCTGCCGCGCCAGCGCCGTCATGGCGTCCACGCTGCGGTCGTGCGGGGCAATGACGTGCGCGGTGGCGTAGTGCGCGAAGTTGCGCCGCATCGACTGCAGGTACACCGGGTCGTAGTGCTTGACAAGCAGCTCGCGCACCACCGAAGCCACGTCGCCGCTTCTCGCGCGCGCCTGCCAGTCATGCACCGTTTCCTTGCCCCGGGCCTGGGTGAGGGCGCCGAGCCGGTCGCAGAAAAATTCGATGTCGCGCACAAAAAAATCATAGTCTTCGAGCAGCAGCGCCACGCGTTCGTCTTCGGGCAGTTCGAGCTGCAGGCAGGCGCTGGTGCGCATGGCGGCGATCAGGCCTTCGGGCACCGCCACATTGCCGACTTTCTTGCTTTCGCTTTCGATATAGACCGGCCGGCCCGGCTCGAAGTGGCGCAGGGCGGCCCAGATCAGGCTGTCAAAAGCCTTCTGCGTCGGCTGGGCCACGCCGGGCAACAGTCCGAGCACCGAGCTGCGGTGGTTGGCCAGCGCTTCCAGGTCCAGCACCTGCGCGTCCTCTGCGGCAAGCGCCTGCAGCAAGCGCGTCTTGCCCGAGCCCGTGGTGCCGCAAATCACGCGGTAGCTGAAGCGGGCTGCCAGAGCGGGCAAATCGGCCACCAGCGCGGCCCTGAAGGCCTTGTAGCCGCCATCGACCAGCGCCACCCTGAAGCCGATCTGGTCCAGGATCAACGCCAGCGAGCCGCTGCGCTTGCCGCCGCGCCAGCAATACACCAGCGGCTGCCAGTCGCGGGGTTTGTCCAGCACCTCGCGCTCGATATGGGCGGCGATGTTTTTGGCGACCAGCGCCGCGCCGCGTTTCTTGGCGTCGAAGGCGCTGATCTGCTTATATTCGGTGCCGACCAGCTGGCGTTCATCGTCATGCAGGCTGGGCCAGTTCACGGCACCGGGCAGGTGGTCTTCGGCGTATTCGCCCTCGCTGCGGGCGTCGATGATGACGGAATAATGGCCGAGGCTGTTCAGCGCGGCTTCTGCAGAAATGCGTTCAAGGCTCACGGGATGAGTTTCTTCAGTTCGGGCCAGACATTGGCGAGCATCTTGGGCTGGGCCTGTTCGTTGGGGTGAATCCGGTCGGCCTGAAACTGCGCCGCCCCGTCATTCACGTCGGCCACGCCCTTGAGGAAGAAGGGCACCAGCGGGACTTTTTCAGCCTTGGCGACCTTGCTGAAAATGCCCGAGAACGTCGCGCCATAGGCACCGCCGTAGTTGGGCGGCACCTGCATGCCGAGCAGCAGCACCCTGGCGCCGGCCTGTTTGGCCGCCTGCGTCATGGCCAGCAGGTTTTTCTCGGTCATGTCGAGCGGCAGGCCACGCAGCGCATCGTTGCCGCCCAGCTCGATGACGACCGTTGCCGGCTTGTGTTGCGCCAGCAAGGCCGGCAGCCGCGAACGACCGCCCGAGGTGGTGTCGCCGCTGATGCTGGCGTTGATCACGCGGGCGTTTTTTTTCTGGCTGGCGAGCTGCTTTTCAAGCAAAGGCACCCAGCCGGTTCCGCGCTTGAGGCCGTATTCGGCGCTCAGCGAATCGCCCACCACCAAAATGGTGCTGGCCGATGCCGCGTTGGCCGGCGTCTGGGCCAGCGCGGGCGCGCCCAGCACGGCAGCAATCAGCACCGCGCCACATGGGTTTAGCCAACTTGCGCGGGCCTTGAGGGCAAGCTTGCTAAAGTCCGATACGACGGATTTCATCATTTCCGGGAAGGCTGACATGTTTGACCCTGCTGTAGCTTCGGTGAGCGACACCCCCTTGGTGTCGGCCACCCCTTCAATTGTTTCCGTTGAGCATGTTTTCAAGTCCGTCACCGACTCCACCGGCACATTGAACATCCTGCAGGATATCGATTTTGCGCTGGCCCCGCGCGAAACAGCCGCCATTGTCGGCGCTTCAGGTTCCGGCAAAAGCACCTTGCTGTCGATCATCGCCGGGCTTGATACACCAACAAAAGGCACGGTGCGGCTGGCCGGACAGGATATTTTCGCCATGAGTGAAGACGACCGGGCCGCGTTGCGGGCGCAAAAGGTCGGCTTCGTGTTCCAGAGTTTCCAGCTCATGGGCAATCTCACCGCCCTTGAAAACGTCATGCTGCCACTGGAATTGTCGGGCGCCAAAGGTGCGCGTGCCCAGGCCACCGAGATGCTGAAAAGGGTCGGGCTGGGCGAGCGGCTGGGGCATTACCCCAAGGTGCTGTCGGGCGGCGAGCAGCAGCGCGTGGCGCTGGCGCGGGCGTTCGTGGTGCAGCCGGCCGTGCTGCTGGCCGATGAGCCGACCGGCAGCCTCGACTTTGCCACGGGCGAGACCGTGATGGCCCTGATGTTTGAACTCAACCAGGAACTGGGCACGACGCTGGTGCTGGTCACACACGACCCGGCGATTGCCCGCCGCTGCACGCGGCGCATCACCATCGAAGCCGGCCGCGTGGCTGCATCTTGAGGATGATATAGGGCTGTAGCCCAGGTAGAACGTGCGCTGGCAGCTACTAAATTAATAGCGACTGGATGGTTCTGCCGTTCTCGCCAGCCTTACCGATGCGTCTGCATGAAGGCGGCGCCGCCGGGGCAGGCCGGGCCGGGCGGCCACGAAAACCCGGCAGTCGATAATGGGTCCATGTCATCTCCCCCCAAAGTTCTGTTCGGCTTCCACGCCGTCGGTGTGCGCCTGAAAACCGCGCCGCAATCGGTCATTGAAATCTATTACGAAGCCTCGCGCCGCGACGCCCGCATGCGCCAGTTCCTGCAGCGCGCCACGGAGTTCGGTGCGCGCCTGATTGAATCGGATGGCCTGCGCCTGTCCAAAATGTGCGGCAGCCACGGTCACCAGGGCGTGGTGGCGCGGGTCCATGCCGTTGCCCAGGTCAAGTCGCTCGACGAACTGCTGGAGCAGCTCGAAGCGGCCGGTGTGGAAAAACCCTTGCTGCTGGTCCTCGACAGCGTGACGGACCCGCACAACCTGGGTGCCTGCCTGCGTGTGGCCGACGGTGCCGGCGCACATGCCGTCATTGCCCCCAAGGACCATGCGGCCGGCATCAATGCCACCGTGGCCAAGGTGGCCAGCGGCGCGGCCGACACCATGCCTTATTTCATGGTGACCAACCTCGCGCGCACGCTGGGCGAGCTGAAGGAGCGCAGCATCTGGTGTATCGGCACCGCCGACGACGCACCCAAAACCATCTATGACGTGGACCTGAAAGGCCCGGTGGCGCTGGTGCTGGGCGCGGAAGGCGAGGGCATGCGCCAGCTGACGCGCAAGACCTGCGACGAACTGGTGAGCATCCCGATGCACGGGGCCGTTGAAAGCCTGAACGTGTCCGTGGCCAGCGGCGTGTGTCTGTATGAAGCACTGCGCCAGCGCCGTTGAACATCCCATTGAAAGTGATCGCCATGACCATTGACCGCCCGAAAGCCCGTGCACTCGCTACATTTTTGATAGCTGTTGCCGCAGTATTTACCTTGGCTTCCTGTACACAGGAGCAACAAAACACGATCAACCGCAACATCCAGAACTGGACTGGAACCAACGGCGTGCTGGAGTTCTATGCCGGCGACAAACTGGTGCGCCGCTTCATCAAGATCGACAAGGTCAGCACCGCGATGGGCACCGAAGACGGCAAGCCCAGGCCGTACCGCTTCGGCTACGGCGTGCTCGACGAAAACCTCAACTTCACCGCCGATCCAGGCGAAAAGAAGGTGTATTTCGAGATCAGCGACTACGGCTCGAACTACATCTTTTTTGAGAACCCGCGCTAGAGGGCCGAGCTTTCTTCAGGTCGGTCAGAGGAAACCGAGCGCACCCAGCACCGCGCCGGCCCCCAGCAGCCACAGCAGGTGGAGCTTCGTGCGCCAGACGACCAGCGTGGTGATGCCTGTCAGCAGCCACACCGGCCAGTCGCCCGCCAGGCCGCGCCCGCCGCTGGTACTGGTGTTGGCCAGCGCAAGAATCCAGCTGGTGGCCAGAATCAGCGCCACCACAATCGGCGCCATGCCCTGCTTGAAGGCGCGCACCCCCCGTAGTTCACGGTTGCGGTAGCCCCACTGGGCGGCGCTGTAGGTCAGGATGCTGCTGGGTATCAAGATGCCGATCATCGAAACCAGCACGCCGAACAGGCCCGCCAGCACGCCGCCGGCGTTGATGCCCACATGCCAGCCCAGCAGGGCCACCCACAGCACGTTGGGGCCGGGCGCTGCCTGCGCAATCGCCATTGAGGCATTGAACTGCGCATCCGACAGCCAGTGCTGCTGATCCACCAGAAAACGGTGCATGTCGGGCGCCGTGCTGATGGTGCCGCCCACCGACAGCAGCGACAGCGACAGGAAATGCGTGAACATGTCGAACCATTCGCGCAGCCCAAACACCAGGTGCGGCGCGTCGGTCATGGTTTGAGCTTTCTGAAGGCGAGCAGGCAGGCGATGCTGCCCAGCCCGACGATGACGTAAACCAGCGGCCACCGGAGCACGCCAATGGCCACAAAGCAGGCCAGGCCCAGCGCCCCGCACATTACCTTGCCCAGCACGTTATGGGTCAGCGCGGCCGCCAGTTTGATGCCGGTGGCGGCGACCAGGCCGGCCACCACGGCGCCCATGCCGTGCAAGGCTCCCACCACAGCGGGGTTGTCGGCAAACCGGGTGTACACCAGCACCAGCAGCAGCACGATGACGAGCGGCACCGCGATCAGTCCCGCCAGGGCGGCCATCGCGCCCTTCAGGCCAAAGTAGCGGCCGCCAATCATCAGGCACAGGTTGACCACATTCGGGCCCGGCATGATTTGCGCCACCGCCCATTCCTCGATGAATTCCTCACGCGTCAGCCAGCGTTTTTTTTCAACCAGTTCGCGCTGCACCACGGCCAGCACGCCACCGAAACCCTGCAGGGCCAGCCACGTGAAAGATACGAAGAGGTCGGTGAGCGATTGGGGTTGCGGGCGGTCCGGTGCGGGGGTAGGGGGCATGCAGTGATTATCGTAATGGCGCCGGTCCTTCGAAATTTGAACCGTTCGCCCTGAGCCTGTCGAAGGGGTTGGATTGGCTTCGACAGGCTCAGCCCGAACGGAAATCAAGACCTCGTCGGGCCGGGTCATTGGCTGGAAAGCGGGCTGCTGTCGTCGATGCTGGCCAGCAGGCGCTGCCGGCCCGACAGCACGTGGCGTTCGGCGGCCGATTTCGCCCGGGCGGTTGCGCCCTTGACGATGGCCTCGTAAATGGTCCGGTGCTCGGTATTGGAGCGCCGCATGTTGCCCGGTGAATTGAAGTAGCGGCGCCGGAACAGATGCAGTTCCTTCACGTAGTCGTCGTAGGTTTCCTGCGCCCGCTGGTTGTTCGACAGCCGCAACACCAGCGCATGAAATTGCAGGTTCAACCCATAGTAGCGGTCGGCGTCTTCGGTCTCGCAGGCGGCGTCCATCTGCGCCAGCAGTTGCTCGAACTGCTGCTTGTGGTCTTCCGTCACGTGTTCGGTCGCGCGCTCGGCCGCAAAGCCAAACACCAGTGCGCGCAGCTCATAAATTTCCAGCATTTCGCGCACCGAAATCTGCCGCACAAAAACGCCGCGATTAACCACCGCCTTGACGATACCCAGGCCCGTCAGCATGCGGATCGCCTCGCGGATCGGGCCGCGGCTGGTGCCCATGCGCAGCGCCAGCGCGGCCTCGTTCAGGCGCTCGCCGGGTTTCAGCACGCCGGTGTCAATCAGGCGCTTGAGTTCTTCGGCAATGAAGAGCGGCAGCCCCTGTTCGGGTTTTTCTCGCAGGGAGGTCATGGAGGG
>NCGI01000531.1:937-1526 GCA_002256925.1 Polaromonas sp. 28-63-22 | reverse complement strand
CTGGCGCCTTACAAATACCCGCGCTGGATTGAATTTGTCAGCGAGCTGCCCAAAACCGCCACCGGAAAAATCCAGCGCTTCAAGTTGCGCCAGAAGGGTTTCGGGGTTTAACACTAGCGCTGCGCTGGCCCCGCGCCGTTACCATTTGGCAGGTTCTTTTTCGCGTGCACGTACGCGCACTTTCCGCTTTTAACCAGGAGTTTTCAATGACCCACCGCCCCCCGCCGAATCCGGCCTCGCGCCGCCTGGTGCTCAGCCGCAGTGCCGCCCTCATCGGCGCTGCTTCGACCGGTTTGCTGCTGCCCGAAATCGTGCGCGCCCAGTCTGGCAAAGTGCGCGTCGGTTTCATGCTGCCCTACACCGGCACCTTCGCGCAGCTCGGCGTGGCGATTGAAAACGGCTTTCGCATGGCCATCAACGAGCAAGGCGGCAAACTGGGCGGCCGCGAGATCGAATACTTCAAGGTCGATGACGAATCGGAGCCTTCCAAAGGCATTGAAAACGCCAACAAACTGGTGCAGCGCGACAAGGTCGATGTGCTGGTCGGCACCGTGCATTCGGGCGTGCAGATGGGCATCCAGAAAGTCGC
>NCGI01000531.1:0-916 GCA_002256925.1 Polaromonas sp. 28-63-22 | reverse complement strand
TTTCGCACCTCGTTCACCAACTCGCAGCCCACCCGCGCACTGGGCCAGGTCATGATGGCCCGGGGCCACAAAAAGGCGGTCTGGATCACCTGGAAATATGCGGCAGGCGACGAGGCTTTTGAAGGCTTCAAGGAAAGCTACACCGCAGCCGGCGGCACCATCATCAAGGAACTCGGCCTGCCGTTTCCGCAGGTTGAATTCCAGGCCCTGCTGACCGAAATCGCCGCGCTCAAACCCGACGCCGTGGCCTGCTTTTTTGCCGGTGGCGGCGCAGCCAAGTTCATCCGCGACTATGCAGCCGCCGGCCTCAAGGGCAAGATTCCGCTGTACGGCTCGGGCTTTTTGACTGAAGGTGTGCTGGACGCCGCAGGCCCGGCCGCCGATGGCATCATCACCACGATGCACTACAGCGACTCGCTCGACACGCCGCGCAACAAGAAGTTCCGCCTCGACTACGCCAAGGCCTACAAGGCGCAGCCCGACGTGTACGCGGTACAGGGCTACGACACCGGCCTGCTGCTGATTCAGGGCGCCAATGCGGTCAAGGGCGACCTGTCATCGAAGCCTGCGCTGTACAAGGCCATGGAAGGCGCCACCATCGACAGCCCACGCGGCAAATGGACCATGAGCAAGGCCCACAACCCGGTACAGGACATCTACCTGCGCGTGGTCGAGAACAAGGAAAACAAGGTCATCGGCATTGCGGCCAAAGCGCTGGCCGACAGCGGCGCTGGCTGCAAGATGTAGCCCCCACGGTCGCTCGCTGCGCGTAGCTTCCTGCCCCCCCGGGGGGTCGCTGCGCCTGCGGCCCGGCAAAGCCGGTTCCGCGGCCCCTGCTTGTATGAAGAGCATTCACGGTCGAACATTGCTTGCAAGTTCCTGACCCATTTTTTGAGCCGACCTGTACAGCGCGTGC
>NCGI01000530.1 GCA_002256925.1 Polaromonas sp. 28-63-22 | reverse complement strand
AGGCTAGATCTTTCCAGTCCTTCATGTTGCTTGAACTCGCCGTCCAATGACGCCGATTTGGCGTCACTGGATGAAGCCAATACGCCTGAGTTTTTCAATGTCTTCCTGCAGCATGTGGTCAGCCAACTGGGCGCTGTTTTGCGCCTCAGCGCCTGTTTCAGACGTACTCAGAGCTTGCACCGAAAGTCGCATCCCCATGGCTTTAAGAATCGCCGAAAAGCTGCTCAACGCCGGGTTGCCTTCGGGCGACAGCGTTCGATAAAGCTGAGTCGGATTTAACTTCGCCTGTTCAGCCACAGCCTGCACCCCGCCGAATGCCTTGGTCATGTGGCGCAGCACGATGAGCAATTCGCCCTGGTCGCCACCTTCGTCTTGAAGAATCGTATTGATGACTTGCCGCGCAAAGTCCGGGTCTTTGCGGTATAGCTCGGCCATGGCTTCATCGTGTGATGTGCTTTTCATGAGGCGTTTCCTTTTCAACCCTGCCAGTGCTGAATTTTGTGCATGGATTTTTTCGTTTTTTAACGATTCTGACCATGAAACGCTTGCCGTGTGGCTTTTGAATTTCAGTCATATACTGTATATTTACAAGGGGTATCCGCTTAGCTCCACTAAGCGGATTGAATCGTTTCAGGATCTGCGTTGACGATGTCGCGAAAGGGGTATCCGCTTAGCTCCACTAAGCGGATTGAATCGTTTCAGGATCTGCGTTGACGATGTCGCGATAGGTCACGGGATTGGTGACAACGGCCTGCTGCAACAGCCGGTAAAACAGCATGCCGCGAGAGCTTGAAGTTCGCCTGTTGAAGCGAAATACAAACTCATCCAGATAGGCGTCCAGATGTTCGGGTTGGACGGAGCCATGGTGTGTTCCCAATATCCAGCGCTTGATCAGGGAGGCCACCCGGTGCACTCCGGCCATTGACACGTGGGCCGGTATGTCCGAGCCCAGCATGACTGTGCGGTCATGCTCGTAACCCATCTCCTGCAGCCCCAGATAGGCGGCCGAGCCGTCTGTACGCACCTGAGCACCAGGGGCTACCGATGCCTGCACAAACGGCAGCACATGGTCAGCAGAATCCTTCAACACGCGGCGCAGGCGGATCCGGCCAAATCCTTTGGGCTCGAGTATTTCCACGGCCATCACGATCAGCACCTTGGTGGTGCTGCTCTTGCGTCCCACGGCAGAGATGGGTTGCTGCCTGTCTGTGATCGCCAGGTAAGTCTCATCGACCTCGACCAGGCCTTTAAGACGCTCACGGTCCGGGCGCACCATCGCACAGCGGAACCGGTGCAGCATGGCCCAGGCCGTCTGGTAGCTGCCCAGCCCCAGCACGCGCTGCAAGCCCAGTGCGCTGACGCCCTGTTTCTGGCTGGTCAGATACCAGGCCGCAGCCATCCAGACCGTCAAGGGCGTGCGGGTCTTGTCAAAGATAGTGCCCGAGGTCACGGTCGTCTGCCGCCCGCAGTCCTTGCACACCAGGCGAGTGCGGCTGGAGCGGTAAGGCGCCGTCATGCTGGCGCAATTCGGGCAGGCAAAGCCGTGCGGCCAACGCAAGCGCTCCAGGTACGACAG
>NCGI01000098.1 GCA_002256925.1 Polaromonas sp. 28-63-22 | reverse complement strand
GTGTTGACGCCGACCGAAAACTGACCAGCTAAAGCGAGAAGTGCCGATTCAAAATTGACCAGGGTGTTCCACTGCCCTGCTGAAAGATTCAGCAGGGGACAAACGGGTGATCACCATGGACATGATAGGTAAGGTCAGGCGCATGAGGATGCGCGACAAACTCTCGATCAGCGAGATTGCGAAGACGACAAGGCTGTCGCGCAACACGATCAAGAAATGGCTCAAGGAGCCCGGCGACGTTGAGCCGAAGTATCGAAGGAGCAGCCCGCCGGGCAAGCTCACGGCGTACATGCCAACGCTGGAGCAATGTTTGAAGACGGACTCGCACCGCCCCAAGCACGCCCGGCGCAACGGACGGGCGTTGTTCAAGCAGATACAGGCCCAGGGTTACCGAGGCGGGTACAGCGGGGTGACCGACTTCATTCGCGCGTGGCGCACCCAGACCAGCAAGGATCCGGCCAGGGCGTTCGTGCCGTTGACGTTCGAGCTGGGCGAAGCATTCCAGTTTGACTGGAGCGAAGAGGGACTGGTCGTTGGCGGCGTGTACCACCACATGCAGGTGTCGCACCTGAAGCTGTGCGCCAGCCGGGCGTTCTGGCTGGTGGCCTACCCCAGCCAGGGGCACGAGATGCTGTTTGACGCCCACACCCGCAGCTTCCATGCGCTGGGCGGGGTGGCGCGCCGGGGCATCTACGACAACATGAAGACGGCCGTGGACAAGGTCAAGAAGGGCAAAGGGCGCATCGTCAACGCCCGCTTTGCCGCCATGGCCAGCCACTACCTGTTCGATCCCGACTTCTGCAACGTCGCCTCCGGCTGGGAGAAAGGTGTGGTGGAGAAGAACGTGCAAGACAGCCGCACCCGCATCTGGATCGAGGCCGGGACTCGGCGCTTTGGATCCTTTGCCGAACTCAACGCCTGGCTGGGCGAACGCTGCCGCTCGGTGTGGGCGGACACCCAGCACACCGAACACCAGCAGTTCACGGTGGCCGAGATGCTCGAACTCGAGCGCGAGCACCTGATGTCCATGCCCGAGCCGTTCGATGGCTACGTGGAGAGACTGGCACGGGTCAGCAGCACCTGTCTGGTGGCGGTGGCGCGTAACCGCTACTCGGTGCCGTGCGAATGGGCCGGGCAGATGGTCAGCACGCGGCTGTACCCAAATCGTGTGGATGTGGCTGCTGCAGACGCGCTGGTGGCCAGCCACGCCCGGCTGCCCAACCGCCGCCAGACCGCCTACGACTGGCAGCATTACATCGACCTGGTGCAACGCAAGCCGGGAGCATTGAGAAACGGCACGCCGTTTCTGGATCTGCCACCGGCGCTGTTGCGCCTGCGCCAATCGTTGCTGCGTCACGCCGGTGGTGATCGTGTCATGGCCGATGTGTTGGCGGTTGTGCCGCAGGCCGGGCTTGAATCAGTGCTGGTGGCGGTGGAATTGGTGTTGGAGGGCGCCACGCCCAACGGCAGCATCAGTGTGGAGCATGTTCGCAACGTGCTGGGTCGGCTGAACGCGCCGCAGGTGCCGGAGCAGGCTGAGACGGCCTTGCAACTCACGCTGGTTCCCAAGGCAGATACCGCCCGCTACGACCGGCTGCGTCCAACCGACCAGGATGACCAGGAGGTGATCCATGCATGATGCCAAACGCGATGGACAGCGTGACGTTCAGGCCGAACTCAAAGCCCTGCGTCTGCACGGCATGGCCGGTGCCTGGGCCGATCTAATGGAGCAAGGCGGCGGCACGTCGATCGAATCGTCGCGCTGGCTGATTGAGCATCTGCTGCAGGCCGAGGACGTGGACCGCGGTATGCGCTCCATCGCCCACCAGATGAAGGCAGCCCGATTCCCCGTTCACCGGGATCTTGCCGGCTTTGACTTCGACGCATCCCAGGTGGACAAGGCCCTGGTCAACAAACTGGCGGACCTGTCGTTTACCGACGATGCGCAGAACGTCGTGTTGATTGGCGGGCCGGGCACCGGCAAGACGCATCTGGCCACCGCATTGGGGATCTCTGGATTGGCGCACCACGGCAAACGTGTGCGGTTCTACTCCACCGTCGATCTGGTCAACGCGCTGGAGCAGGAGAAGGCCCAAGGAAAGGCCGGGCGCATTGCGATGAGTTTGAGTCGCATGGACCTGGTCATCCTGGACGAGCTGGGCTATTTGCCGTTCAGCCAGGCAGGCGGCGCCTTGCTGTTCCATCTGCTGTCCAAGTTGTACGAGCACACCAGCGTGCTGATCACGACCAACCTGACGTTTGCTGAATGGTCCAGCGTGTTCGGCGACGCCAAGATGACGACTGCGTTGCTGGACAGACTGACGCACCACTGCCACATCGTGGAGACGGGCAACGAGTCGTACCGATTCCGGCACAGTTCCAAAGAAGCCAAGGGACGCATCAAGTCTCGAGAGCAAGCTCGCAAGGCTGCTGCACGAAGTGGGACGGCAACGGCCGATCTGGGGGCGCCTGTGTAAACCGTGGCATGCCATCGGCAAGCCGCTACGGACTACGTCCTGCGCAGCTTGCCGATGGTGGTCAGTTCATCCGAACAACCAATCACAAAGGAGTCAATCAAACCAGCAGACAGCTATAGTTATCCACAACTGAGCTTCAAAAACTCAGTTCCAGCCCCTGGTCAAAATTCCATCGGCACAGGTGGTCAATATTGAATCGGCGCGGACACTTAGCTTTCACTCCCCGCTCCGAACCAGCCGAACCAGCTGAACGACCAACTGCATATGCCCCACACAGAAACACAAAAGCCCATCGCGGTGGACGGGCTTGGTGCATATTGGGCCATATGGAGCGGGAAAAGAGGCTCGAACTCTCGACCTATACCTTGGCAAGGTATCGCTCTACCAACTGAGCTATTCCCGCGTTGACCCAAAGAAAAACCCATCACGAGGATGGGTTCATCAAATTGGTGGTGGACTATAGCACTGCATCGAACTTTCCTCAATAACGCCTACGGATTGGTGCGGAAGCGCACGGAGTCATGCGGCCTCACTATCTCTACGCCACCTCTATAGATTCCATCCATGAAATAGTAGTGCTTAGCCCTTCTTCGAAAACAGTGCGTGGCCGCCAGTCCAAATCTCTAGAGGCAAACGTGGTGTCGAGAATGCTTACCGGTACGTCAACTGGGCGACTTGGGCGGTGATCCACAGGTATCTCCACTTCAAGCAATTTACTAATCGACGCGACTATGTCATTGAGACTGCGCCCTTCCCCACTGCCGATATTGAAGATGCGGCCAGACCCATCATGGGTTGCTGCCAGCATCAGCGCCTCGACCACATCGTCGATGTAGACGTAGTCACGGGTAACACTTCCGTCGCCCCAGATCTCGATGGGTTTGCCAGCCAGTGCCCGGCGGACGAAAGCGGCGATAACGCCCTGATTCTTTAACGCCGTCTGATATGGGCCGAAAGGGTTGGCTACCCGCAGGACACGATACTCCAGCCCGTAAAGATATTCGTAAAGACCAAGGTACTTCTCTATTGCCAGCTTGCTGATGCCGTAGGCAGTAATCGGGTTGGTGGGTGAAGTCTCCGGCGTAGGCACTTGCTCAGGTATGCCATAAATGGTGCCACCGGAGGACACAAATACCACTCGTTTCACGCCGGTCTCGCGGCAGGCGTCGAGTAGGTGTAGGGTGCTGGCAACGTTTGCATTGAGGTCCGCGACCTTGTCGACGTTGGCACTAGCTGGCGTGGTAGCGTTCACCAGATGGAAGACCACATCGCAGCCGGCGACAGCAGCCGCCATGCAGGTGGGATCGGCGAAGTCGCCCGGCATCCAATCACAGCCGCGCAACGCCTCAGGGAACGATTGGCGGCGGCCAAAGGCGCGCAGGGAGTCGACACGTCCCACCAAGGCACGGCACAGATTTGTGCCGATGAAACCGCCTGCACCCAGCACTGCGCAGCGCGTGCGCGACAAATTGACGGTGGCGTTTTTCATATCACTTTCTCTTGTGAGTCCAGGCGGCGCAAGATGTCGCCCACTTTACGGGCCTCAATTCGCCAGTCGGTAGCAGCGGCGGTCGCGAAGCCACCTTGGCGCAGACGGGACGCCTCCTCCGGGACTTCCAGCACGTTGCAGACAGCGTCGGCCAGCGCCTCAACTGTTGGGACAGCTAGACGAGCGTTGTCGTCGTTCAGCAGCCATTCAGTACAGGGAGCTCTGTTGCTCACAACCGGCGTACCGCAGGCCATCAACTCCAATGGTAGCAACGACAGGTTGGTGAACGACAGCACCAACGCCACATCACACTGGCTATAAAGACCAGACAACTCTTCCAAGCTTAGAGTACCGGCATTTTGGTGTGCGAATGGAACGTGGTAGTTGGAAATATCCCAGCCGGCAAACACCACTTGCACGTCCGGCAAGCGGCGGGCAACTTCATCCAGCACCAGCATTCCCATTTCAAAGGCGCGGCGCTGGGTCGGCGGCCGGGCATAGAAGAAGATGCGGCGGGTTTGCGGCTCCTTGCGCGGGCGCGGCGCATACAGGTGACGGTCAAAGGAGAAACCGAAAGCTGCCGTGCGCATGCCGAATTCGTTGGCCAGCTTATCCTTCAGCCAGGTGCCAGCAGTGATGCCAAAGAAGCCGAAACGGTAGGTTTCCTCTGCCCACGCGTATTCGGCACCAGCCGCAAAGAAGTACGGCTCATAGTCCTGCACGAAATAGCAACGGTGGACCGTAGATTGGAAGCGGCGCACGTAATAGGCACTGTTCCAGCTGGTGGCGATGGTGACGTGGGCCGGCGCTGCCGATTCAATGCCTAGGTAGATATCACCCTTGAGCGGGAAGAACCAATCCCTGATCTGCTTACGCGCCTGCTCCGCCGACAACGGCTGCGGCTCACCCACCACGACGATGCGGCAGTCAAAGCCTTCCTTCTCCAGAAACTGGGCGAAGCGGAAGATGTTAAGGTGGCCTCCTGAGCCATAGCCGAATGGCGGTACTACCCAATTAATGGTGTTGCGCGGCACGCTGCCCGGCGCTATTGGAGCGCCGACCGGGCGGTTGTGCACGAAGTCGTAGTGCTGGATGATGCGTGTTTTCCCCAGCAGCCCGCCGTTGCCGCGCAGCTTCTGCACGGCCAGCGCCGCCAGCGCGCCGACGCCATTTTTGCTGCCGTAGTGCAGCGCAGTGCGGGAACGGCGCAGCAGGGCATGGAACTTAGAGTTGAATATCATCGGCTGGCGGCCTTCCCTCTGGCGGCGCGCAGCCCCAGCATCAGTTGTTTGTCGCGTGATAGGCGTTGACGTAGCCCTTTAGGCAAGCGATCACCGCGGGCGCCCAGGTAATGGCCGGCTAGGCGCATAAAATTGTCGAGCGGCGCCAAGAGTACAGTCATGGTCTGTGCTCCAAACAGCCCGCTGCGGCGGGCATAGGCTAGATCGCGACGGGTAAGCGCGAGCCACGAGCGCACCAAGGTCCATGGGCTTGGGCACAGCACATAACCAAACAGGCTGCGGAAAGCATAGGCCTCGTCGAAGCTGCGTTGCAGCCGCTCAAACAGGTCATAGTTGTGGCTATGCACCACCACGGCATCACGGGCATAGGCCTTCTTGTACCCTGCCTCAATGATTTTCTGCGCCCAGATCTGGTCTTCGGCGAAGTCGACATCCGGGTATGGCAGCGTTTCCCACACGCTACGCCGAATCAGTGCATTATTATCGGAGAAGAAATGCAGCACTTGGCGATAGCCCTGGTCACGTGCGTAGCGTTCGGGATCGTCCATCTGCACCAGTTGCCATGCGTCGAAGCCGGCAAAATGCAACTCCAACTCATGGGTGGTAAAAGGATTGGCGTCAGGATGGGCAATGTGCCGGCCAAACACACCCGCAATGGCGGGATCCGGCTCGATCGCCGCGACCATCGCTTCCAGCCAGTGTTCGTTGACTGGCAGCGCGTCCTGTGTGATCAGCGCGACAAATTCGCTGCGCGCCATGCTGACCCCGAGATTGCGAGTCTTGCCATGTCCGAATTCCTTAGGTGGAATGGTATGTAGGCGGACTTCCGGGTATCGGCGGCACGTCTCAACGGTGTTGTCGTTAGATCCCGAGTCGATGACCAATATCTCAAACGGCCACTGTGTCTTCTGCGCGACTACGCGCTCAAGTACTTTTTCGAAGATCGCACCGCCATTCTTGGTCGGGATCAATACGGTTACTTTGGGCGTGTTGGTATCCACTTTCTCTTGCCTTACTTGGACACCACGAGGTTGCGGATGCGTCGCGCGAACTTCCATACTCCCAGGCCTACACCACGCACGGCACCGAACGCGCGCGGAAACTTGACCAGGCGCGCAACAATACTGCGCGCGGCCCGGACCGAGCGACGATTCAGTTCCGCCGTCAATACGGCATGTTCCTCGCGAATGCGAAGCAACTCTGAATGTATGGCGCGCATCGCATGTTCCTCCTCGCGCGCGTGACGCATCACGGCCTGAAGCCGGAAACTTTCGTATCGCGGCAGTCCAGCCGTATTGCGGGCAAGACGGCGCATGGCCGGCCAGACCTTGTAGGTGCGCAGCATGGATTGCTTGCGCACCCGGTACATGCAATCCGTTTGTGGAATAACGCCAATGCGGTATCCTGACGAGACCAGCTTCAAGTACAGGGCCCAGTCTTCCCACATTGATTTATCGCTCTCATCCCAACCGCCGAGTGCGCGAATCACGCTGGTGCGGTAACCGGAATTGGCGTGGCCGAGGTTGTTGTCCAGCTGCGCAACGATCATGCCGTCGCCCAATGGGCGATAGACATAGCTGTCGAATTTCTGCTCATTGAAATCGGTCTCCTCGTTGAACGCCTTCAGGTATGGCACTGCAGCGGCGCAAACCGGATCTGCATCCAGGCGGTGCACAATATTGCGAACGAAGTCATTGAGCGGTACATCGTCCGAATCGACGTTGATCACATACTCGGTGTTGGCGGCACGCAGGCCGGTATTGCGCGCACCGGCAAGTCCCTTATTGACCGGGTGGCTAATGATACGGAACGGCAGGCGCAGTTCACGCTGTAACAGCTCATCAAGCTGGTTCGCATAGCCTTGCTGCGAGGCGTCGTCTATAAAGATGACTTCGACTGGCAGCATGCTTTGGTTGTTCAGACCGAATACCAGGTCAGTGATGAAGCGCAGGTCGGTATTGAATACCGGAACGATAACGGTGGCCTTGCCAACCACTGACTGCGGCATTACCGGGACATTTAATTCGCCAAATTGACGGACCGCGTCATTAATGGACTTTTGGGCGGACATCATGTTGTCCAGAAAATTCACGCGTAGCCGATGGCGTTCCTCAACGGACAGCTTGGCCAATGCACACATCCTGGCCAGCAGCGAGGTTTCGGTCGGGTCTGCAAGCAGAACGCGATCGAACGGCTCGGCAAATAGTTCGGCCACACCGCCGGCGCGCAACATCAACGGCAGCACGCAGGCGAAGGTGACATCCAGCAGGGCGTACGGGTGGTTGTCCCCGAGATAAGGCATCACGCAGAATGCATTGTTTGCATAGCTGCGCAGCTTATCCATGGCAGCGATCCGGCTCAGCGAAGTGTATTCCTCCACTTCGAACTGGGAGCGCAGCATGTTCAGGCGTGCAATGTCTTCCTGTGTCTCGGAGACCCGCGGGCCAATGAAGATGATGCGCTTGATACCCAGGTGGAGCAATTGCCCCTCATCAGCCGTAAGGGCTGCGAGAAACAACGAATAACCTTTCATCGTGGAGCGCTTGCCGAAGAACACCACCGTATCGGCTTGTTCTGTGCGCTCGATGTGGACTGGCTTGAAATGGTAGGGATAGCGCTGGAGATCTTTTCACGCTCGGCCGCGTTGAAGTGCGAAATGCCGTACCAGGTCTGGTGGGCATTTTCGAGGTAGTGAGTCGCGCCATGGCAATGCACGATCAGCTGTACCGAAGGCGGCAACAAGCCTGCACGTTTCGCCTGGGCTAAGCGGCAACCCAATCCCTGGTAATCAGGGTATTCGATCTTAGCGAGATTTGGGAAATAGAACAGCAGTTGTAACGTAGCCTTAAGCGCAATTTCCTCGACCGGCAAGGACAAGTTGACTTTGTCGACCAACATCTGCGAATTGATTAATTTAAAGCGCGGAAATAACTCGGCATCTAGGCTCTCCTCCTGCCCGATATACAGGCACAAGGTATTTTCCACGCCGTAAGTCAGACGCTGTTCTACCACAAACGTACCAATGCCACCGGTGCTATGCAAACCAGCGTACTCGGCAGTCAGCAGCAAGTGGCGCGGCATAACATCGTCATGCAGCAAACCTGCCACCTGAAGGAATTCCAAGTATCGATCAGGATCGCAACGTAGCTGTATATAAATGGTGGTGTACTGCTCATCGAATTGATTGGCACGCGTATGGCCGTAGCGCTCTACCTGGAAGCCGGCAGCTTGGCAGAAGACGACCAATTCCTCGTGGGTCCACTCGCGCACATGGGCACGGTTTTCCGGATAGGCACCATAGGGCTTGTAGTCCAGCATGGCACGATCCGGTGTGGACATTACTAGACGGTTCGAGGGGTGCTTCAGCAGC
>NCGI01000529.1 GCA_002256925.1 Polaromonas sp. 28-63-22 | reverse complement strand
CAGGGCCGCCGCCAGCTCGCACGGTGCGTCGAAGGCCTGCGCCGCGAAAAGGGAAGGGGTTTTAGTGTCCACGTCACGCAAGTATGCCTGTCCTCTGCAGGCCCGGACCGCACGGAAAAACGGCTACCGCAAATCCAGTGTGAACGGAAATTCTCGGCTCGGCGCCGCCGGCTGCACCTGCATTTTTCCGGGGGTGTGGCCCATGCGCAAAAAGCGTGTCAGGCGCCGGCTTTCGGCTTCATAGGAATTGACCGGCAGCGTTTCGTAGTTCAGCCCGCCCGGGTGCGCCACGTGGTATTGGCAGCCGCCCAGCGAGCGTTCCATCCAGGTGTCCACAATGTCAAACGTCAGCGGCGCATGCACGCCAATTGACGGGTGCAGCGCGGAGGGCGGATTCCAGGCCTTGTAGCGCACGCCGGCCACGTGTTCGCCGACCCGCCCGGTGCTTTGCAGCGGCAGCGCGCGGCCGTTGACGGTGATCACGTAGCGGTTGTCGTTGAGTCCGGTCACATGCACTTCGACGCGTTCCAGTGATGAATCGACATAGCGCACCGTGCCGCCGGCCGAGCCTTCCTCGCCCATCACATGCCACGGCTCCAGCGCCCCGCGCAGGGTCAGCTCGATGCTGTTGGCTTTGACCTGGCCGATCATCGGGAAACGGAACTCGAAGTGCGGCTCGAACCAGGCCATGTCGAAGGCGTAACCCGCCTCGCTCAGCTCGGTCAGCACATCGGCGAAATCCATGCGGATCAGGCTGGGCAGCAAAAAGCGGTCATGCAGCTCGGTGCCCCAGCGCGTCATGCGGGTTGAATAGGGTTTGTTCCAGAAACGCGCAACCAGTGCGCGCAGCAGCAGCTGCTGGGCAATGCTCATGCGATGCTCATGCGCGCATGCGGCGGCATCTCGAAGGCGCGCAACTCCAGCAGCCCGAGGCGGCCGGTGGCGGAGTCGGGCGAGTACATCTTGTCGATGCAGAACTCGCTGCGGTGCGTGTTGCCGGTCACGTCAACCAGGATATTTCTCAGCGTCCTGTCAACAATCCAGGGCGGCATGTCCTGACCGTACTTTTCGCGGTTGCCGGCGATTTCGCGCAGCGCAATTTCAAGCTCATAGAGCTGGTCGTTGCGTGCTTCGTCCACACGCGGCGCCTGGCTGGTCGGGCCGATGAACATGCCCGAGAACAGGTAGCTCAGCGACGGATGGTTATGCCAATAGGCCACCAGGCTGCCGAGCAGTTCGGGTTTGCGCAGGAAGGGGCTGTCGGCTGGCGTGGCGCCGCCGAGCACGAAATGGTTGCCGCCGCCGGTGCCTGTGTGGCGGCCGTCGGTCATGAACTTTTCGGCCGACAGCCGGGTTTCATGCGCGATCCTGTACAAAAACTCGGTGTGCTCGACCAGCTCGCCCCAGTTGTAGGCCGGGTGGATGTTGACTTCGATCACGCCAGGGTCGGG
>NCGI01000528.1 GCA_002256925.1 Polaromonas sp. 28-63-22 | reverse complement strand
CGCACGCAGCTGTTTGACAAAAGCGGCCAGGGCATCGAGATCACGGACTTCGCACCGCGCTTTTACAGCCGCTCGCGCTTCTTTCGGCCCATGACGCTGGTGCGCCGCATCAAGCCGATTCATGGCGCGCCGCGCATCCGCGTGGTGCTGGACGTGCGCTTTGACTGGGGCCGCCGCCAGCCGCTGGTCACGCAGGGCAGCAACCACCTGCGCTTTGTCGGCGATGCGCTCACGCTGCGCCTGAACACCGACGCCTCGCTGTCGCACATCATGTCGGGCCAGGCCTTTGTGCTGACGCGCGAGCACAATTTTCTGCTTGGCGCTGACGAATCGCTGGCCGATGGCATTGCCGATACGGCCCGAACCTTCGAGCAGGAGACGGTGGCGTACTGGCGCAAGTGGTCGCAAAGCCTGCATATCCCGCTGGAGTGGCAAGGCGCCGTCATTCGCGCCGCCATCACGCTGAAACTTTCGCTGTTTGAAGACACGGGCGCCATCGTGGCGGCCATGACCACCAGCATTCCCGAAGCGCCGGGCAGCCAGCGCAACTGGGACTACCGCTACTGCTGGCTGCGCGATGCGTTCTTTGTGGTGCGCGCACTCAACAGCCTGTCGGAAACCGGCACGCTGGAAGACTATTTGCGCTGGCTCAGCAACGTGGTGGTGCAGGCCAGGGGCGGGCATATTCAGCCGCTCTATGGCATTGGCCTGGAGCGCGAGATGCCCGAATCGATCATGGGTCATCTGGAAGGCTACCGGGGCATGGGTCCGGTGCGTGTTGGCAATCAGGCGCAGGAGCATTTCCAGCACGACGTGTATGGCAACGTGGTGCTGCTTTCACGACCAGCGCCTGCTCCACCGTGCTGGCCCGGCCGAGTTCAAGCGGCTGGAAGAAGTGGGCGAGCAGGCCCGGCGCACCTACGACAAGCCCGACGCCGGCATGTGGGAGCTTCGCACCCGGGCGCGGGTGCATACGTCGTCCGCACTGATGTGCTGGGCTGCCTGCGACCGCCTGGGCAAGATCGCGCGTGTGCTGGCGCTGCCCGAACGCGAAGCCTATTGGCATGGTCATGCCGACACCATGCGCGAACGCATCTTGCGCGAATCGTGGTCGCAGGAGCGCCAGGCCTTTGCGGAGAGCTTCGGTGGCCGCGACCTCGACGCCAGCGTGCTGCTGATGATCGAGGTCGGCTTCATCGATCCGAAAGATCCGCGCTTCGTTGCCACCGTGGACGCGCTCGAAACGCATTTGTGCGACGGACCCTACATGCGCCGCTACGAAGCGCCCGACGATTTCGGCAAACCCGAAACCGCCTTCAACATTTGTACCTTCTGGCGCATCGA
>NCGI01000097.1 GCA_002256925.1 Polaromonas sp. 28-63-22 | reverse complement strand
TGAGCCTCTGAAATCAGGCCATTGCCCAGCGTGTCGATCATCAGGTCATGCAGGCCCCAGTCCACGCGGTGGGCGTCGTCAAGAAGCTGGTCGCTCAGGGGGCCGCTGCGCGCCCGCCGCACGATGTCCAGATGCGCCTGCTCGATGGCCGCCAGGTCACCGTCGCTGACGCTGGCCGCAAAGCGCACCGCCGCTTCACGCTCAAGCACCTGGCGCAACTGAAAGGCGTTGTTGACCAGGGCCAGATCGACGTGCGCTATCTGCAGGCCGCGTTGCGGAACGGTTTTCAGCAGCCCCTCGGCCTCCAGGCGGGGGATCAGTTCGCGCACAGCGCCGAGCGGCATGCCGAGCAACTGCATCAGCTCGCGCTGCGAGATGAACTGGCCGGGCCGGATCGTGGCCGCCACGATCTGCTGCTGGAAATTTTCATAGGCCTGGGCGCGCAGGCTGGTCGGGGCCGGGTGAGTGGCGATGTTCATCGTGGCACCGTCGGCAGGCAGGCGACGAGCCAGACCTTGGGGTCGCTCGTCAAGACAAAGGGCGGCAGGTGGGCAAGCATTGAACGAGAAGGGTGGTGATTGTGACTTTTCAAGTTTTAATGTAACTTGTCGTAACACTGATCGGGTGGAAGAAACGCACACTTTGGTCAGTTATTGACGGCTGACATGTTGGTCACCGGCCAGCCGTTCGAGGGTGCCGGGCTCGCCGCAGCGCGCAACCACCTGCCTACAATGAATCAGACAAGTCAGCCCCTTTTCCAGAGAGTGCTCCGTGAACGATGTCGCAACATCCCGCCTGACGATCTGCCGCGCCGACTACGGCAACCCCGACCATGCCCGCGCCATCGTGGGTTTGCTCGATGCCTATGCCCGCGACGCCGCCGGCGGTGGAGAACCCTTGAGCGCGTTTGCCAAAACCCATCTCGTGCAGGCGCTGGCCGCGCGGCCGCAGGCTTTCAGCGTGCTGGCGTTTGATGGCGCACAGCCGGTTGGCCTGGTCAATTGCATCGAGGGCTTTTCCACGTTTGCCTGCAAGCCGCTGGTCAATGTGCACGATGTGGCGGTGCTGCCCAGCCACCGGGGCCAGCGCGTCGCCGGGCAGATGCTGGCGTTGGCCGAGTCCATTGCCCGGGAGCGCGGCGCCTGCAAGATGACGCTGGAAGTGCTGCAGGGCAACCGCAGCGCCCTGCGGCTTTATGAACGGGTCGGCTTTGCCGCCTACCAGCTCGACCCGGCGATGGGGCAGGCGCAGTTCTTGCAAAAGTGGCTAGTCACGTAGCCTGGCCTTAGACTTCACCGATGCCTGTATTGCGTTTTTTTCATTCGGTCTTTTTTCCGGTGTGTGTTGCGCTGGCGGCGGTGACGGCTGCGGTTGCGGCCGACGCGCCTGCCGGGCAGGGCAAAGACTCGCCACCAGTGGCCTACAAGTTCACCACCGGGCTTTATCAGTTGTCCGGCGGTGACCTGCCTGCGGGTCCGGCGCTGGATGTGAATCTGCGCGCCAGCGGTGGATTCGGCAACGCCTGGCTGGGCTGGTTTCGCTCGCCGGTGCTGGAGGTGACGCAGACCCGCGCCGGCTGGGACAACACCTTCAAAGTTGGCCCGGCGGTGCGCTTCATGCCTTCGCTGCAAGTGGCGTCGGGCGGCTTTTGGGGCGGTAGCGCCTACCTGGAGGCGGGCAACAGCTGGTTCGCCGGCGCAGGCCTCGGGCGGACCAATCTGCGCAACTACGCCAACCTGAATTTTGACCCCAACGACGCCTGGACACTGGCCGGCGGCTACCGCTGGGGCGACAACGACTCGCTGACGCTGCAGGTGGTGCGTGACAACCGGCTCAACCCCGACCAGCAACACATACACCTGGTGTACCGCACGCCCGTGGCCGGCGACCACCGCCTGACGCTGGATCTTTTGTCCAAGCGCGGCCTGGTCGATGGCGTGCCGATCCGCGGCATCGGCCTGTCGGTGGCTTATGACTGGCCGCGCTACTTTGTGCGCGTGGCGTGGGATCCCAAGGTCAATTTCACGCCGCAGGACATGCTGCGGCTGTCGGTGGGTACGCGGTTCTAGGCATTCAGCCGTGCCGGGTCACCCAGGGCACGATGCAGGCCCAGCCCGATCATCGCGCCGATGGCTTCGGCCAGCACAAAGCCGGGCGCGCTGGCCGGCGCGATGCCGGCGAAGGTGTCGGAAAACATGCGCCCCATCACCGCCGCCGGGTTGGCAAATGACGTGCTGGCGGTAAACCAGTAGGCCGCGCCGATGTAGCAGGCCACCATAGCCGCCGCCTTGCCGGCGGGCGCGCGCAACACCACCAGCATCAGTCCGGCCGTAGCCACCCCTTCGGCCAGCCACTGGCCCCAGCCACTGAACTGGCCGGCCGCATCGAAGCCCCCGCGCAGCTTGCTGCTGAACTGCAGCACCGGCAGGTCAAACATGGCGTTGGCCAGCCATGCGCCCGCCACCGCACCGAGTAACTGAGCCGCTATAAAAAGCATAGCTGTCCGCGCAGGTGTTTCCTGGGCTGCAGCACCTTTTGACCATAAAACAAGGGTGACCAGCGGGTTGAAGTGGGCGCCGCTGACCGGGCCCAGCAACTCGATCAGCACATACAGCGCAAAGACCGTCGCGAGCGTGTTGGCGAGCAGCGCCACGCCGTTGTTCCCGGCGCTCAGGGTCTCGGCCATGATGCCCGAGCCGATGACGGCGCAAAAGAGGGCGGCCGTACCGATGAATTCGGCCAGCAGTTGATGGCCTGGCCTGGGCTGCGCTGCGCTCGACAGTGCCCGCCGGGCCGGGCCCGTGGCGTGCGAAGCGGGCGGGCTCATGCGCCGGCCAGGCTGCGCGCCGAGGTTTGCAGCGCCAGGCGTTGCAGTGCTGCCGGTGGCAGATTGACGAACAGCTCCAGCCGCCGGTGCATCGCCAGCAGGGTCTGGCGGAAGGCTTCGCGCTTTTGCGCCTCGCTGCCGGGCCCGTCCGACGGGTCGGCATAGCTCCAGTGGGCGGTGGCGGGGTGGCCCGGCCAGATCGGGCAGACCTCGCCAGCAGCGTTGTCGCACACCGTGATGACCAGATCCATGCTGGCCGCAGCAGGCGTGGCGAACTCGTCCCAGCTCTTGCTGCGCAGACCTTCGGTCGGGATGCCCGCATGCTGCAGGACTTCCAGTGCCAGCGGATTCGGCTGCTGGTTGGCGCGCGGACTGCTGCCGGCCGACCAGCCCCTGAAACGGCCCTGGCCGAGGTGGTTCAGCAAGGCTTCAGCCAGGATGCTGCGGGCCGAATTGTGGGTGCATAAAAACAGGACGTTGAGGGCTTGGGTTGACATGGGCGCGCAGGTTTGAAGGTTGCAGGGAAGGGCCATGGGACAGGAGACGGAATGAAGCGGACGTGCGACGTCAACTATTAGCTGGCCGCGCAGTAGGATGGCGACGCGGTCAGCACCGCCTGCCGTGCCGCCGTCACGTCCATCGACGGCACGATGAGGACCGGCGAAAACCCGCCGCCGGGGGTGCGAAAGTTGGTGGTCTGGCCGTTGTAGGTGCGGGCGGCCAGCAGTTGAATCTGCCCCGCGTAGGTGTAGGCCCGAACGTCGTATTTCAGGTCCGTGGCAACACCGTCCACGTTCACCAGCCGCTTGCCCGGCGGCACCAGCGCCTGCGCGATGAATTCACCCGCCAGAATGTCCTCCCACACACGGCGCGTCAGCTTGTCGCCCCGGTAGGCCGCCTTGCCAGCGTAGCCGGCCACCGGCTTGAAAAAAAGCTGCCGCCGTTGCACCCACAGGCTGTCGGCGTTCTCACGGGTGACCCGTTGGGTGGCGGGTATGGCGGCGCCCAGGCGCTGTCTGTCAGCGTCAGATACGCCCCAGTCCGCCAGCAACGCGTCGTTCGAAAGAAGCGTCAGGTTGCGCTTGTTGGCCCGCAACGCATGTGCATGCGGGTGGGGTGTGAGCACCACGCCGCCGGCCACATAGGCATCGTGCAGCGCCTGATGGGCAGGCGCGGACAAATCAAAATCGGTCAGGCGGTTGTAGACCAGGTCGATGGGGGTATCGCCAAGCAGCAACCGGCCTTCCTGCCAGGAAAGTTCCTTGGGGTCGGCAATGAAGGCCTGCAGGCCGCGCTGCGCGAACATCTGGCGGCACAGCTCGAATTCGGGCGCCAGGTATTGCGTTGGCGGCGCGTCATCGACGATAGCCACCGTGCGCCACACCGCGTCGCCACGCTGCAGGCGCCACTCATTCATGAACATCGCAAAAAAGGTGTCCTCCAGCGCGGCGGCGGGGACGATGGTGTCCATGATCAGCCCCATGGGCTCGCAGCACGCCCGGTGGGCGCGTGCCAGCGCCGCGTTGAGCAGCGCACCGCCCGCGTTGGTGTTGACTTCAATCAGCTGCGGGCCTTTGAAACCGGGGTTGCCTGCATCGACATGGAAGTCGTACCCCATGAACGCGCCCACGGGGCCGAATGCGCGCTGCGCAATGGCCGGCGCGTTTTCAAGCGCGCGGGCCTGGTAGGCGGGCAGGGCCATGACACGCTCGATCGCGGCGACGGTCTGGGCAATGGCACCGGACGTGGCGCTGGAAAGAAATACCACGTTGCTTGAAAACAGGTGAGGGTGCGTCAGCGCCATGCCGCTGGTCAGGCCCTTCAGGCTGGGGTCGTGCTCAAGTTGCTCTTTCAGGCGGCTCGGGTCGAGCGTCAGGCACAGGCAGCCGTTGTTCAGGGCGTCGGCCATGGTCAGGCCCGGGCTTTCCTGCCCGTTGTGCGGAGACGATTGCGGCGGTGTTTTTTCTAGCATGTGGCGCAGCCCGCATCGGTCGTGACGGCGCAGGCTTCGCCCTGGCAGCAGTGTTTGGTCATGTAGCTCAACAGCGCCGTCATGTGCGCAAAATCGGCGCGGTAGATCAGGTTGCGGCCGCGTGCTTCGCTGCTAACCAGGCCAGAATAGACCAGTTCCTTGAGGTGAAATGACAGCGCGCTGGGCGCGACGCCGAGTTGTTCCGCCATGGTGCCCGGCGTCAATCCTTCGAGCCCGGCGACGACCAGCGCGCGAAAAGCCCGCAGGCGCTGTGCCTGCGCCAGCGCACCCAGCGCCTTGACGGCGGCGCTTTCATCGAGCACGGGGGCGCTTGGGTTGGTTAGAGTAATTTCCATAGTTCAAATATAATTGAATCATTGAAACAAGGCAAGCCTGATGCTACTTCCGAACATCGACCACGCTCTTTTTGCCATGCCCGCATCGGGCCAGCCGCCAGGCCCGCCCACCAGCGCCCACGCGCCGCGCATCCTGCTGCTCTACGGCTCACTGCGCGAGCGCTCCTACAGCCGGCTGCTCAGCGAGGAAGCCGCGCATCTGTTGCAGGCGATGGGCGCCGATACCCGCACCTTCGACCCGCGCGGACTGCCGCTGCCCGACGACACGCCCGACAGCCACCCCAAGGTGCAGGAGCTGCGCAAGCTGGCGCAGTGGTGTGAAGGCATGGTCTGGGTATCGCCCGAGCGCCACGGTGCCATGACCGGCATCATGAAGGCGCAAATCGACTGGATTCCGCTGGCTGACGGTGCGGTGCGGCCGACGCAGGGCAAAACGCTGGCAGTCATGCAGGTTTCGGGCGGATCGCAGTCATTCAATGCGGTGAACCAGCTGCGCGTTCTGGGCCGCTGGATGCGCATGCTGACGATTCCCAACCAGTCGTCGGTCGCCAAGGCGTTTCTGGAGTTTGACGAAGCCGGGCGCATGAAGCCATCGGCCTATTACGACCGCGTGGTGGACGTGATGGAAGAGCTGGTCAAGTTCACGCTGCTGACGCGCGACGCCTCGGCCTGGCTGACCGACCGCTACAGCGAGCGCAAGGAGAGCGCCGAAGCGCTGTCGAAGCGGGTCAACCAGCGCTCGCTTTAGGCGTATCAAGCCGCAGCGGGCGGCTTGATACGGACGAGATTTTCAAGCATTTAAGGCCTGCAGCCCAGACATTACCTGCGCCAGCAGCTATTATTTTCATAGCGGGTCGCGTTGTCGCGTAGCTGCCAGAGCGGGCGTCACTCCGGCGCAGCCGCGCGCGATGGTGCGTGTCACCGGCCTGTCACTGGCCCGTCAAGCACCTGTGTGCGCGCCGCCACACCAGCGTCACAACGTCGGCGTTGTCATGCAATCGCCACCGGATTGACACGAGGGCGTCACGCCCGATTTTCACAATCGCTGCATGACGTATGCCGCGCAACACCCCGAGAGTTCGAATCCCGCAGGCGTCGGCGCGTCCGCTGCGCTTGATGTGGTCGCGCAAGGCCTGCGCATTTTGCGCTGCACCGCGCACGCCTTGGCCGTCAGCCCCGGGGGGCTGCGCTTCAAGCCGGGCGCCCGGCCCTGGCTTGACGGGCTGACGCCTCTGCGGCGCGGTGACAAGCCAGCAGCCCCGATCACGCGAGCCTTGTGTGCGTGACCGTCCAGACCCTCCAAGCCCCTGTCACCGGGGCTTTTTTTCAGCCCTGCCGGACACACCGGTTTTGTTGTCCCGAGATGAAGTTCAACCAAGGAGCAAGCCATGAAAGAACTGCCCAATCCCACGTTCGCGCTGTCGCCGGTCGCGGTGCCCCGGTTGTTGCGCCCCAAGAGCAGTCGTGCCGTCATTCAGCCGCGCGGGGAAGTGTCCGAAGTATTGCGAACGCGCGAAGAGCCGGCCGGCGCGAAAATCATCGTCAGCTGGGCCAGGCATCAGGATGAGGTGCGGCAGGCGCAGCGCCTGCGCTACCAGGTTTTTGCGCTGGAGATGGGCGCCACGCTGGGCGGCAACCTGCCCGGGCACGATATCGACCTGTTCGACGACTTCTGCGAACACCTGCTGGTGCGCGACGCGGACAGTGGCGACATCATCGGCACCTACCGCGTGCTGACGCCGACCCAGGCCAAGCGCGTCGGCAGCACCTACAGCGACACCGAGTTTGACCTGACGCGTCTGCGGCTCCTTCGTGACCGCATGGTCGAGCTGGGGCGCAGCTGTGTGCATGCCGATCACCGCCACGGCGGCGTCATTCTGGCGTTGTGGGGCGCGCTGGCTGAATTCATGGGGCGCAACCAGCTCGACATCATGATCGGCTGCGCCAGCATTCCCATGCAGCACCACGGCACCACCAGCGGCCAGGCCGCAGCCAGCATCTGGCGCCAGGTGCGGCAAAGCCACATGGCGTCGATTGAATACCGCGTCACGCCCCGGCTCGCGCTGCCGGTTGACAGGCTGGACGACTCGCTCGACATCGAGGCACCCGCCCTGATCAAGGGTTATCTGCGCCTCGGTGCCAAAGTGCTTGGCCCGCCGGCCTGGGATCCTGATTTCAACGCCGCCGACCTGCCCATGATGATGCGCGTGGCGGATCTGCCGACGCGCTACCTGAAGCATTTTTCGGGCAATCGCGTTCGCAGGGATGCAGGTGGCGGTTACATCGGGCAGGCCTGATGCGCAGCCTGTTCAATGCCTTCGGATCGCTCGCTGCGGGGGCGCCGGCCGGGCTTTACGCGCCCTTCGATCCGGCCCCGCTTCGTGACGACCTGGCCCGTGGCCCCGGCGAGGCCGATGACGACACGGCGCACAAGCGCTACCGCACCATTTTCATCTCTGACCTGCATCTGGGCACGCCGGGCTGCCAGGCCCGGGCATTGCTTGATTTCCTGAGAGCGCACCCGAGCGACAACCTGTACCTGGTCGGCGACATCGTGGACGGCTGGCAGTTGCGGCGCAAATGGTATTGGCCGCAGTCGCACAACGACGTGGTGCAAAAGCTGCTACGCCGGGCCCGCAAGGGTTGCCGCGTGGTTTATGTGCCGGGCAACCACGACGAGTTTGCGCGCGGGTTTCTGGGGCACCAGTTCGGTGGCATCGAAGTGGTGGAGGAGGCTGTGCATGTCACGGCGGACGGTCGCCGGCTGTGGGTCATCCACGGTGACTACTTTGACGCCGTGGTGCAGTGCGCCAAATGGCTGGCTTATGTCGGCGACAACCTGTATGAGTTCACGCTCAAGCTCAACCGCCATCTCAACCGCGCGCGTGCGCGCATGGGTTTGCCGTACTGGTCGCTGTCGGCCTACCTCAAGCAAAAGGTCAAAAGCGCACTGAACTACGTCACGGACTTCGAGGTGGCGGT
>NCGI01000096.1 GCA_002256925.1 Polaromonas sp. 28-63-22 | reverse complement strand
CCCTTCCACTTGTCCTGGTTTTCCCATTCCTTGGGATAGCCGATACCGGGCTTGGTCTCGACGTTGTTGAACCAGGCGTATTCCATGCCGGGGCGGCTGGTCCAGACATTTTTGCAGGTGACCGAGCAGGTGTGGCAGCCGATGCATTTGTCGAGGTTGAGCACCATGCCGATTTGCGCGCGTACCTTCATGCTGCTTCTCCCTGTTGCTGGACGTCGAAGGCGCGCTCGTTCTCGCGCGGCGTGTCGAGCCAGTCGACCTTGTCCATCTTGCGCACCACCACGAATTCGTCGCGGTTGGTGCCTATGGTTCCGTAGTAGTTGAATCCGTACGAGAGCTGCGCATAGCCGCCGATCATGTGCGTCGGCTTGAGCACGATGCGCGTCACCGAGTTGTGGATGCCGCCGCGCTGACCGGTGATTTCCGAGCCCGGCGTGTTGATGATCTTTTCCTGGGCGTGGTACATCATCACCATACCGGGCTTGACGCGCTGGCTCACCACCGCACGCGCGGCAATCGCGCCATTGACGTTGTAAAGCTCGATCCAGTCGTTGTCTTCCACACCGATCAATCTGGCATCGTCTTCACTCAGCCAGACGATCGGCCCACCCCGGCTCAGAGTGAGCATCAAGAGGTTGTCGGTGTAGGTCGAGTGAATGCCCCACTTCTGGTGCGGCGTGATGAAGTTCAGCAAGATCTCGGTGTTGCCGTTGGAGCGGATGCCGTGCACACCTGCCGTCGCCTTCAGATTCACCGGTGGCCGGTAGCTGGCCAGGCCTTCGCCAAAGGCCCGCATCCACGGATGATCCTGGTAGAACTGCTGGCGGCCCGTCAGGGTGCGCCAGGGGATCAGTTCGTGCACGTTGGTGTAGCCGGCGTTGTACGACACGGTCTCGGATTCAATGCCGCTCCAGGTGGGCGAGCTGATGATCTTGCGCGGCTGCGCCTGGATGTCACGAAAGCGGATCTTCTCGTCTTCACGGTGGATGGCCAGATGCGCATGCTCGCGCCCGGTCTGCTTCGACAATGCATACCAGGCCTTCACTGCCACATGGCCGTTGGTTTCGGGCGCCAGCTGCAGCACCATTTCGCAGGCGTCGATGTCGCTGTCGATGCGAGGCATGCCCAGCGTGACGCCGGGCTCTGTCACCAGACCGTTCAATTGGCCAAGTTGCGTGACCTCGGTTTCGGTGTTCCACGCAATGCCTTTGCCGCCGTTGCCAATCTTGTTCATCAGCGGGCCAACCGCCGTAAAACGCTTGTAGACGTTCGGGTAATCGCGTTCAACGACCTGCATTTGCGGCGCGGTCTTGCCGGGAATCAGGTCGCATTCACCGCGCTTCCAGTCCTTCACCTCAAATGGTTGCGCCAGTTCGCCCGGGGAATCGTGCATCAGCGGTGTTAGCACCATTTCCTTCTCGACACCAAGATGGCCCTCGCACAGTTCGCTGAATTTTTTGGCAAAACCCTTGTAGATGTCCCAGTCGCTTTTCGACTGCCACACCGGATCGACTGCGGTGGACAGCGGATGGATGAAGGGATGCATGTCGCTGGTATTAAGGTCGTTCTTTTCGTACCAGGTCGCCGTGGGCAAAACGATGTCGGAGTACAGGCAGGTCGTGCTCATGCGGAAGTCCAGCGTCACCAGCAGATCGAGCTTGCCCTCGGGGGCCTTGCCGTGCCAGACGACCTCCTGCGGTTTGCCCTCTTCCGCGCCCAGGTCCTTGCCCTGCACGCCGTTGTCGGTACCCAGCAAATGCTTCAGGAAATACTCATGGCCCTTGCCTGACGAACCAATGATGTTGGAACGCCAGACAAACATGTTGCGTGGCCAGTTGGCAGGGTGATCGGGATCTTCGCAGCTCATCTTCAATGAACCGTCTTTCAATGATCTGACCACGTAGTCTTTGGCATCAACACCTGCCGCCTGCGCATCTTTCACCACCTGCATCGGATTCGTTTGCAGCTGCGGCGCACTGGGCAGCCAGCCCATGCGCTCGGCACGCACGTTGTAGTCGATCATGCTGCCGCCGTAGAGCTTTTTGTCTGCCAGCGGAGACAGCACTTCATCGACGCCGAGCTTCTCGTAACGCCACTGGTCCGTGTGCGCGTAAAAGAAGCTGGTCGAATTCATCTGGCGTGGTGGACGAATCCAGTCGAGCGCAAAGGCAAGTGGTGTCCAGCCCGTCTGCGGTCGCAGTTTCTCCTGGCCCACGTAATGCGCCCAGCCGCCGCCGCTCTTGCCAATGCAGCCGCACATCATCAGCATGTTGATGACGCTGCGGTAGTTCATGTCACTGTGGTACCAGTGGTTCATGCCAGCGCCGATGATGACCATGGAACGGCCTTCGGTCTTCTCGGCGTTTTCGGCAAACTGGCGCGCCACAGTGATCACCTGGTCACGCGGCACACCGGTGATCTGCTCCTGCCAGGCTGGCGTGTAGGGCGTGTTGTCATTGAAATCGCTGGCGACCAGCTCGCCCGGCAGACCGCGCGCAATGCCGTACTGCGCGGCCTGCAGGTCAAACACGGTGGCTACCAGCGCAGAGCGTTCGCCGCCCGCGCCGCTGAGCGCAATGCGTTGCACCGGCACCGTACGCACCAGCACATCGCCCTGTTCGTTGTTGGGAAAATGCTCATGGTGAATGCCGCCGAAATAGGGAAAGCCCACCTTGGCACTGTCCTGACCAGGCGCATCCCCTTCCATCACTGACAGCTTGAGCGTGACCTCATCACCGCGACGAGCCTCTTTCGACTCCAGGTTCCACTGGCCAGCGTCGGCGCGGCCGTCCGGACCCCAGCGAAAGCCGATGGCGCCGTGCGGCAGCACGACGTCACCCTGTGCGTCGAAGGCCACCGTTTTCCAATCCGGATTGTTCTCCTGGCCCAGCTTGTCGCCGAAGTCGGATGCCCGCACGTAACGGTCCGGCACCATGACGGTTTCACCGTTGTCAAGCTGATGCTCTTTCAGTAGCACCAGCATGGGCAAGTCGGTGTAGCGGCGCGCGTAGTCGTCGAAATAGGCCGGACGCGGTTTGCCGTTGCCGCCGAAGTAAAAATCCTTCAGGATGACGTGGCCCATGGCCATCGCCAGTGCGGCATCGGTGCCCTGCTTGGGGTGCAGCCACAGGTCGGACAGCTTGGCGACCTCGGAATAGTCAGGCGTGATCGCGACGGTCTTGCAGCCCTTGTAGCGCACCTCGGTGAAAAAGTGGGCGTCGGGCGTGCGCGTCTGCGGCACGTTGGAGCCCCAGGCAATGATGAAACCCGAGTTGTACCAGTCGGCCGACTCGGGCACGTCGGTCTGCTCGCCCCAGATCTGCGGACTGGCCGGCGGCAGGTCGCAGTACCAGTCGTAAAAGCTCATGCATACGCCGCCGATCAACGACAGATAGCGTGAGCCCGCTGCATAGCTGACCATGGACATGGCCGGTATCGGCGAGAAACCGATGATGCGGTCAGCGCCGTGTTTTTTGATGGTGTGAACATTGGCCGCCGCGATAATTTCATTGACCTCGTCCCAGCTTGACCGCACAAAACCGCCCAGGCCGCGCACGGTCTGGTAATCACGCCGCTTCGCATCGTCCTGAACCACGGCGGCCCAGGCCTCGACCGGCGACAGGGTCAGACGCGCGTCGCGCCAGTGCTTGAGCAAACGGGCGCGCACCATCGGGTACTTGACGCGGTTGGCGCTGTACAGGTACCAGCTGTAGCTGGCACCGCGCGAACAGCCTCGCGGTTCGTGGTTGGGCATGTCCCAGCGGGTGCGGGGGTAATCGGTCTGCTGCGTTTCCCAGGTGACGATGCCGCCCTTGACGTAGATTTTCCAGGAGCACGAGCCGGTGCAGTTCACGCCGTGCGTGCTACGCACAACCTTGTCATGCGCCCAGCGGTTGCGGTAGGCGTCTTCCCAGGTACGGTCTTCCGCCGTGGTGACGCCAAGACTGCCTGAAAAGGATTCCCGGGGACTGGAAAAATGGTTCAGCCGATCAAGAAAATGACTCATTGGGTTCTCCGGTAACGCAGTAAAAGGTGGCCCACGAAGGCGGTGGCGAGGCTCAAGGGTTCTTGATCTCTGCGCCACGCCGCAGATAGAACCACCAGTTCAGGATCAGGCACAGGGCATAGAAAATGGCAAAGCCGTACATCGCGTTTTGTGGTGTGCCGGCCTTGATCTGGGCACCAATGACCACCGGTGCAATGAAAGCGCCGTAAGCGGCAATCGCCGAGGTCCAGCCAAGCACCGGGCCGGCCTGCTGGCGATCAAAGATGACGCCAATAGTCCGGAAAGTCGAGCCATTGCCAATGCCGCTGGCGGCAAACAGCACGACAAACAGCACCATGAAGATCACGAAGTACTGCTCGGGCGTGGCCGACCCGTAGGCCAGCAGCATCACATAGCCGACCGCTGCCGAGGCCGCGACCATGACGGCGGAAATGATTTGCGTGACGATTGAGCCGCCCACCTTGTCGGCGATCCAGCCGCCGACGGGCCGGATCAGCGCGCCGACGAACGGGCCGATCCAGGCGAAGGTCAGGGCCGACGGTGCATTGGGATTCTTCAGCGTGTGCTGCATGACGCCGGCGGCATCGGGCACATGGCTGATACCGAAAATCACCGTGATGGCGAGCGGCAGCGCCATCGAAAAACCGATGAACGAGCCGAAGGTCACGATGTACAGCATGGTCAGCGACCACGTGTGCTTGTTGCGGAAAATCGCGAACTGCCTGGCAATATTTTCCTTCATCGCGCCGAAGGCGGTGAGCTTGAGCACCAGCAGCGTGCCCGCCACAATCAGCGGCATGGCAATCCACATGTTCAGCAGGCCCAGGCCGGTCGGCTTGGGCAGGTAAAGGTACAGCCCGATGCCCGCAGGCACGAAGGACAGGGTATAGAGCCAGATGATCTTGAGGAAAGCCTGAATCGTGCCACCGATGGCCGGCGACACGGTCGTCAGGTTGTTCATGCCGAAGAAACACAGAATCGACAGCGGCACCAGCGACAGCAGCCAGGCAAAACCGGCGTTCTGGATCCAGGTGGGCGTGCCGGCGGCGATCTTGCCGAAGATCCAGCCGCTGTCCTTGACCAGGTTCATGGAGTCACCCCCGAAGCTGCCGAAGATGCTCAGCGTCATCACCAGCGGGATCACCACCTGCATGGCGGTAACGCCGAAATTTCCCAGTCCCGCATTGAGTCCAAGCGCCGTGCCCTGCAGCCGCTTGGGGAAAAACGTGCTGATGTTGGACATGGAACTGGCAAAGTTGCCGCCGCCCACACCCGACCACAAGGCCATCAGCTGAAAGGTCCAGAGTGGCCACTCGGGATGCTGCAGCACGATGCCGGTGCCAATGGCCGGTGCCAGCAGCATCGAGGTGGTCAGGAAGATGGTGTTGCGACCGCCGGCCAGGCGGATCAAAAAGGAGGCCGGTATGCGCATCGTCGCACCGGCGAGACCCGCAATGGCCGTCAGCGTGAACAGTTCGGCCTGGCTGAACGGAAAGCCGAGGTTCAGCATCTGCACGGTGATGATGCCCCACATGCCCCACACGGCAAAGCCGCACAGCAGACTCGGCACGGAGATCCAGAGGTTGCGGTAGGCGATGCGCTTGCCGGTGCTCTCCCAGAACTGCTCGTCCTCGGGCCGCCAGTCGGTGATGTCAACGCTGGAACTTGTTTTGGTGTTCATGTTGGTTTCTCGAGGAGGGTTTTGGTACAGGCCTGGGCGCCAGCGGCGTTCTTGCCCATCACTTCGGTACGGCGCACCTCGGTCCAGTACATCCAGATCAAAGAGACCCAGACGATGCCGTACATGAACATGAAGGCGCTGGAGCGGATACCCGTCACGTCCATCAGCACGCCGAAGATGATCGGCAGCACGAAGCCGCCGAGCCCGCCCGCCAGCCCCACGATGCCGCTGACCGCGCCGATATTGGCGCCGTAGTCATCGCTGATGTACTTGAAAACGCTGGCCTTGCCGAAGGCCCAGGAGATACCCAGCAGAAACATCAGCGCGGTGAAGGCATAGACGTTCAGGCCGAGATGAAAGCTTGCCGGCCCGTTGACGGTGAGGATGGTGAAGTCAGTTTGCGGATACGACAGTAGAAACAGGCAGACCCAGCTCACCCACAGCACCCACCAGGTCACGCTGTGCGCGCCGTATTTGTCCGACAGCACGCCACCGAAGGCGCGCAGCACACCGCCCGGCAACGAGAAAGCGGCTGCCAGCAAAGCCGCCACACGGATGTCGAGACCGAACTCGCCGACGTAGTACTGAACCATCCACAGCGACAGGGCCACATAACCGCCGAACACGATGCTGTAGTACTGGCAGTACTTGATGACCTTGGGGTCTTTGAGCAGTTTGAGCTGGTCACTGAACTTGACATGGCTCGGCACCAGATGCGACGGATCGCTGTAGCTGAATACCCAGAACAACACCAGCGCCACCAGCATGACGGCCGCATATACCTGCGGCACCATGGACCATCCGAACGCCACCAGCAGCGCTGGCGCTACAAACTTGTTGACGGCCGCACCCGAGTTGCCGGCACCGTACACGCCCATCGCCATACCCTGGCGATTCTTCGGGAACCAGCGCGCCACATAGGGCGTTCCGACCGAGAACGAGCCGCCCGCCAGACCCACGAACAGACCGATCACCAGGAAGTGCCAGTAAGCGGTGGCGTAGCTCATGAGCCAGATCGCCGGCACCGTGATGGCCATCAGGATCGTCATGACGATGCGGCCGCCGTAACGGTCGGTCCAGATACCCAGCGGCACGCGAATGAGCGAACCCGTCAGCACCGGCGTGGCTGCCAGCAGGCCGAACTCGGTCGCGTTGAGGTTGAGCAGCTTTTTGATCGGGATGCCAATGACACCGAACATCATCCAGACCATGAAGCAGACGGTGAATGCCAGCGTGCTGACGATCAGCACCGACCATGCTTTTCTCGAGTTACGCGGTTCCGCAGCCATGCTTCGCTCCAGACACATGGCAAGACTGTAGCCCCGTACCGGCGCCTTGAACACTCTTCTTTGAGACGGTGCGACGGGAGATCAACCCCTTCGCCGCCACCGCCGCCGTGTTGAGGTCATTACATCCCGGGCAGTCGCTTCGGGGGTTGATCTATGTCAAGGGAACTTCTGGTCACCAGAGCAGCGCACTGCCCACCGTGACGAGCAAGGTTGCAGCTTGCGGGCGTACGCGGACGTGGGAAGAATGCTGGTCTTTGCCGGCTGGGGCGCAGCATGGAAGGCGTTCACCATCCCTTCAGCTCGTCCACGCAAGAATGTCCAGGCTGCCGGTTCGGCCCCTGGCGCACGGAAGTGAAAGGCTCCAGGCGGAATGTCAGCAACAACGCAGCGCGGGCGCTGCCGAGAAGGCGGCACCTACCCGTGGACTCTCAACGAGGCATCAACGCCTGCCGGCAGCGGTCGTTGGCACCGCGCATTGTGCGCACATCATCCCCGCCAGTCGGTGCAGCGCCTGCCAGCCGCTGACCGGCCAGTCGGGTTGCTTCAAGCCCTTGACGATGCCGTCCACCGTGTGCGCGGCCTGCAGCAGGTTGGCCATGGTCGTGTCGCCGATGTTGGGAAGTACGCGCTCGAACAGCTTTTCTTTGATGCCCCAGACGCGGTTTTCTCGGAGGGCCATCGGCATCGGCCGGCCGGCGGCCATCGCGTCTTTCACCCGCTTCATGCTGCGAATGTCTTCACTCAAGGCCCAGTGCACCAGCACCTCCGACTCACCCTCGGCCTGCAGGCCGTCCAGCATGCGCGCCACCCGCGCGGCCTGGCCGCCCAGCACGGCCTCGCTGAGTTTGAACACGTCATAACGGGCCACGTTGAGCACCGCGTTCTCGACCTGTTCAAAGCTCAGAATGCCGTCGGCGTGGGCCGGTGTTATCGGGTACAGCAGCCCGAGCTTCTGGATTTCCTGATGCGCCGCCAGCAGGTTGCCTTCCACGCGATCGGCAAAAAACTGCAGCGTGCGCTGACCTTCTTCGCCACCGGCCACGCGCTGGCCCTGCTGCTGCAGTCGCTGCGCAATCCACTGCGGCAAGTTGCGTCGGTCAATGGCATCGAACTTGACGGTGACGC
The DNA here is from genome assembly GCA_002256925.1 of Polaromonas sp. 28-63-22. Taxonomy (GTDB): domain Bacteria; phylum Pseudomonadota; class Gammaproteobacteria; order Burkholderiales; family Burkholderiaceae_C; genus Polaromonas. The sequence goes on along the minus strand of NCGI01000096.1, from coordinate 124 downwards.
CAAAACTTTCCAGCGCACCGAACCACGCGCCTTTGGTCGTCATGCTGTCGAGCCGCGGCAGCATGATCAGCGTCAGCGTCGAATCATCGCCCTGGCTGCGTTCGGCAATCTGCTGCAGCGCGAC
>NCGI01000527.1:1011-2247 GCA_002256925.1 Polaromonas sp. 28-63-22 | reverse complement strand
CCGTTTGAGTCACAAAACGAAAAAGGCGAGATCGTCGGCTTTGACATCGACGTGGTGAAAGCCGTGGCGCAAAAGGCCGGCATGGAAGTCAAATTCGTCAACACCCCGTGGGAAGGCATCTTCAACACGCTGGCGCAGGGCGACCGCGACTTCCTGGTCTCGGCCATCACCATCACCGACGAGCGCAAGCAGACGATGGATTTTTCATCGCCTTACTTTGACGCGCAGCAACTGATGGCCGTCAAGAAAGACTCGAAGATCGCCAAATTCGACGACCTGAAAAAACTCAAGGTCGGCGTGCAGAACGGCACCACCGGTGATGAAGTCGTGACCAAACTGCAGGGCAAGGACAGCACCAACATCAAGCGCTTTGAATCGACGCCGCTGGCGCTGAAAGAACTCGAGGCCGGCGGCGTGGACGCGGTCGTGGCCGACAACGGCGTGGTGGTGCATTACGTACACCTCGTATTTCGGCACTGCGCCGGGCGCCGTTGCGGCTGCGCCCGCCCCCGCTGCGTCCAAATAGTGGTTGCCGGGGCATCGGCCCCGCCTGCAAAAAAGCCCTCTCCGGCCACGAAGAGGGCTTTTTTCATTGGTAAGTGTGAAGCTCGCCGATAAGCCGGATTTTGTGCGCTGAGGCGTTTTGCAACGCGCCAGTGTGACCGCCATTAATCTGGGCCGGGGGTCGCCCACCCGGCTCGGTGCTACCTACCCGCCAACCCCTGCGAACCGCAGGTCGAAGAATCGCGGCGTACCGCGCCACTCAGTGTTGGCCTATTTGGTATTGCTGCGCGTAGAGATTGCCCGTTTCACCCGACCCGGGTTGCCCCGGGCCGACTCGTCTCTGTTGCTCTGATCCTCACCTCACGGTGGAGAGGTATTACCTCCTACGCTGTCCTGTGCAGTCCGGACGTTCCTCCAGTGCTTCCTTTCGGAAATTGCACCAGCGGCGGTCTGGCGTGCTTCACGCCTGCATTATCTCAGGCCCGCACGGTCCAGCCTAAAATCGGGCCTGCTTGATCAACACGAGCCCTTTCCATGATTCGCCTGACTGAACTGAAGCTTCCGCTCGACCACGCGGAGGGCGCGCTACCTGCGCTGATCGCCCGCACGCTGGGCATCCCCGCGACCGCCCTTGGCGCCGTGCAGGTGCACAAACGCAGCTTTGACGCCCGCAAGGCGGAGTTGCTGCAGGTGTACATCGTCGATATTGCACTGGCCGACGCCAGCCAGGAG
>NCGI01000527.1:0-976 GCA_002256925.1 Polaromonas sp. 28-63-22 | reverse complement strand
CCCTGCGGCATTTTTGCGGCCCTGCTGCTGGCGCAAATGGGTTTCAGGCCCATCGTGCTGGAGCGCGGCAAGAAGGTGCGCGAACGCACCCAGGACACCTGGGGGCTGTGGCGCAAGAACGTGCTCAATCCCGAATCGAATGTGCAGTTTGGCGAAGGCGGCGCCGGCACGTTTTCGGACGGCAAGCTCTACAGCCAGATCAAGGACCCGCGCCACCTGGGCCGCAAGGTCATGCAGGAGTTCGTCAAAGCCGGCGCACCGGCCGAGATTTTGCACGTCGCGCGGCCACACATCGGCACCTTCAAGCTGGTCAAGGTGGTCGAGAACATGCGCGAGCAGATCATCGCGCTGGGCGGCGAGATCCGCTTCGGGCAGCGCGTGACCGATGTGCTGATTGAAGAGGACGCACTGGGCAAACACATTCGCGGCCTGTCGGTGCTCGACCAGTCGTCGGGCGCAACACACGAGTTGCGCGCCGACCATGTGGTGCTGGCGCCCGGCCACAGCGCGCGCGACACCTTCGCCATGCTGCATGAACGCGGCGTGACCATCGAGGCCAAGCCGTTTTCCATAGGTTTTCGGGTCGAGCACCCGCAGGGCATCATCGACCGCGCCCGCTGGGGCCGCCATGCCGGCCACCCGCTGCTGGGCGCGGCGGATTACAAGCTGGTGCACCACGCCAGCAATGGCCGCTCGGTTTACAGCTTTTGCATGTGCCCGGGCGGCACGGTGGTCGCGGCTACCTCCGAAGCCGGGCGCGTGGTGACCAACGGCATGAGCCAGTATTCACGCAACGAGCGCAATGCCAACGCCGGCATCGTGGTGGGGATTGATCCGCGCGACTACCCCGGCCACCCGCTGGCCGGACTCGCGCTGCAGCGCACGCTTGAATCGCATGCCTACGTGCTCGGCGGCAGCAACTACGAAGCCCCCGGCCAGCTGGTCGGTGACTTTGTAGCCGGCAGGCCTTCGACCG
>NCGI01000095.1 GCA_002256925.1 Polaromonas sp. 28-63-22 | reverse complement strand
CGCAACATTCCGGCAATTGCGCGTGTTCAGCGAAGTCGCCCGGCATTTGAGTTTTAGCAAGGCAGCGCAGGCGCTCCATCTGACGCCGCCTGCCGTCACCATGCAGATCAAGGAGCTGGAGGGTCACGTCGGCATGCCGCTGTTTGAGCGCAAGGGTCGCCAGGTGACGCTGACAACGACCGGTGAATACATGCTGGTGTATGCGCGGCGCATGCTCTCGACGCTGAAGGATGCTGAAGACGCCGCCGCCCGGCTGCAACGGCTTGAAGTCGGCACGCTCACCATCGGCATGGTCAGCACGGCCAAGTATTTTTTGCCGCGCATGCTGGCCGAGTTCAGGCGCGAACACGGGGGCATCGATGTCAAGCTGGCGGTGGGAAACCGTGAGCAACTGGTGCGCATGCTGCAGTCCAACGAACTTGATATCGCCATCATGGGCCGGCCGCCGAAAGAACTCGCCACCCGGGCCGAACCTTTTGCGGCGCATCCCCATGTGTTTGTCGCGCCGGTCGATCACCCGCTCGTGGCGCAGGGTCGTCAACGGGTTGAAGCCTTGCGCTCCTACGCTTTCATCATGCGCGAAGAAGGCTCGGGTACGCGCGCCGCCCTTGAGAAATTTTTTGAGACGGCGCGCATCCAGCCTGTCGTGTCCATGGAAATGGCCAGCAACGAAACCATCAAGCAGGCGGTAATGGCTGGCATGGGACTGAGCTTTTTATCGCTGCACACACTCGGTCTGGAGCTGGACAACAAACTGATTGCCGTGCTGGATGTCGAGGGCACACCGGTGGTGCGGGCCTGGAACGTGGTGCACATGCTGTCCAAGCTGCTGTCGCCCGCCGCCGAGGCTTTCAGGTATTTTGTACTGGAGCGGGGGGAAAGCTATCTGGCAGAGAACTTTGGCCGCCATCTGACGCTGGCGCCCTGATTCGGCGACGTTCCTTGGGTCAGGCCCGCAATCGTTGGCTGGCCGCGAACTGGTCAGCCGGTCGCGCGCTGCAGCGCGCTGGTGCCCGGGGCCGGAATCGAACCGGCACGCCTTTCGGCGGGGGATTTTGAGTCCCCTGCGTCTACCAATTTCACCACCCGGGCTGCAAGAAGCGAAGCCATAAATTATGGCACAGTACCCGGATGAACTATCCAACCATTGAAGACGCCATTGGCAAGACGCCCATGGCCCGGCTGCAACGCATCGGGGCGGAAGAAAACGCGGCGCGGGGCAATGTGATTCTGGGCAAACTGGAGGGCAACAACCCCGCCGGTTCTGTGAAGGACCGCCCGGCGCTGGCGATGATCAAGCGGGCCGAGGAGCGCGGGGAGATCAGGCCGGGCGACACGCTGATCGAGGCCACTTCTGGCAACACCGGCATCGCTCTGGCCATGGCGGCGGCGATCAAAGGCTACCGCATGGTCCTTATCATGCCGGAGGACTTGAGTATTGAGCGCGCGCAGACCATGAAAGCCTTTGGCGCCGAGCTGGTTCTGACGCCCAAGAGCGGCGGCATGGAAAGCGCGCGTGATCTTGCCGAGCGCATGGAAAAAGACGGCAAGGGGCGGGTGCTGGACCAGTTCGCCAACCAGGACAACCCGCGTAGCCACTACGAAACCACGGGGCCTGAAATATGGACCGACACCGGGGGCACGGTGACGCATTTCGTGAGCGCCATGGGGACCACCGGCACCATCACGGGGGTCTCGCGTTACCTGAAGGAAAAAAATCCCGCCATCCGGATCATTGGCGCCCAGCCCAGTGAAGGCTCGCGCATTCCCGGCATTCGCAAATGGCCCGAAGCCTACCTGCCGAAAATCTACGATCCCCGGCATGTCGATGAGCTGGTGCTGGTCAGCCAGTCCGATGCAGAAAACATGTGCCGGCGGCTGGCGCGCGAGGAGGGAATCTTTGCCGGTATCTCGGCGGCGGGCGCCTGCTGGGTGGCGCAGGAGATTGCCCGGACCGTGAAAGACGCCGTGATCGTGTTCATCGTTTGCGACCGTGGCGACCGCTATCTGTCAACCGGCGTCTTTCCGGCCTGATTTATGGCCAAATAGGCCTGTAGCCCACGTTGTATCTGCGCCAGCAGCTATTAAAAACATAGCGACTGAAGCCACCTGATAACCCACCATGACGACCCAATTCTGCTTTTGCCCGGTCTGCGCCACGCCCCTGGCGAACATCGCCCTGATGGAAGACGGCGGTGAAAAAATACGGCGGCGGTGCCCGGCCTGCGGTTACACGCACTGGAACAACCCGACGCCGGTGCTGGCGGCGGTGATCGAATATCAAGGCAAGGTTTTACTGGCACGCAATGCGGCCTGGCCCGGCAAGATGTTCGCGCTGATCACCGGCTTCATGGAAGCGGGGGAAACGCCGCAGGGCGGCATCGCGCGGGAGATCAAGGAGGAAACCGCGCTCGAGACCACGTCGCTGGATCTGATCGGCGTGTATGACTTCCAGCGCATGAACCAGATCATCATTGCCTACCATGCCGTGTGCCACGGGGAGGTCTCGCTGTCGCCCGAACTGGCCGAGTACCGGCTCTACGACCTCGACCAGCTCAAATGCTGGCCGGCAGGCACGGGGTACGCGCTGGCAGACTGGTTGCGTTCACGCGGCCACGAGCCCCGGTTCATCGACTGGGAAAAGAATTCGACCTGAACCTGCCGGCGCTGAGTGAGCCCTGCACTGCAAGCCCCGCAATAGTGCCTAAAATACCTGCAATATCAAGGAACTTCATGCAAATCGACAAAGAACTCGACACGCGCGGCCTGAACTGCCCGCTGCCTATCCTCAAAGCCAAAAAAGCGCTGGCTGACATGGCAAGCGGCCAGTTGTTGCGCGTGGTGTGCACCGACCCAGGCTCGACGCGGGATTTTCAGGCCTTTGCCAAACAAACCGGCAACGAACTGGTGGGCCAGGAAAGCGCGGGCGACGATTTCTTTCACGTCCTGAAGCGGCGCTGAGGCGCTCCCCGGCGCGGGGCCTCAAAGATTGGCAGCCCGGCGTTCCCTGCCTGACCAGCCGATCTGGAGATTTTCGAGGTAGTTTCTGAAATGCGCGCCAACTTCAGAGTGCAGCAGGGCCAGTTCCACGCTGGCCTCAAGAAAGCCTTCCTTGCTGCCACAGTCGTAGCGCTTGCCCTTGTATTGCAGCGCATAAACCGCCTCGTCGCCCAGCAGGCTTGAAATGCCGTCCGTCAGCTGAATCTCGCCACCCACGCCAGAGGCCTGGCTGCGGATATGGTTGAACACGGCGGGCGTCAGGATGTAGCGACCGGCCACCCCCATGCGCGAGGGCGCGACCTCCGGCGCCGGCTTCTCGACCATCGCCTTGACTTTCATCAAACCGGGGCTGACTGCATCGGCCGCCACGATGCCGTAACGGCGCGTGTGCTCGGCGGGCACTTCCTGCACCGCCAGGATGGATTGCTGAAGCTCGTCAAACTGATCCACCATCTGCGCCAGGACCGATGAACCTCCGGCCGGCCCGACCATCAGGTCATCGGCCAGCAGCACGGCAAACGCTTCGTTGCCCACCAGATGCTCGGCGCACAGCACCGCATGGCCCAGTCCGAGCGAACGCGGCTGCCGGACATAAGAGAAGTACATATCGTCCGGTGTCACCGAACGCACCACGCTCAGCAAGGCCTGCTTATTCGCCACTTCCAGTTCATTTTCCAGTTCGTAGGACGTGTCGAAGTGGTCTTCAATGGCGCGTTTGTTGCGGCCAGTTACAAAAATCATGTGACGGATGCCTGCCGAATAGGCTTCTTCGACCGCGTATTGAATCAGCGGCTTGTCCACGACGGGCAGCATTTCCTTCGGCTGCGCCTTCGTGGCAGGCAAAAAGCGGGTTCCCAGACCCGCCACAGGAAACACAGCCTTGTTGATTTTGAGTTTTTGCATCGGTTTCAGTCTCACTTAAGCTAAAAGTTTCATTATGGAGGCTCAGGCTGCCCGGGAAGTCGGACGAACGCGCAACTTGGTGTCCGGTCCCGGCCGTTCTGAAACCCATCCGCGCCCGACGAATCATCGACGAGGAGACAAAAAATGGATATTTTGCTGCTGGACACGCTGGCGCCGGAGGTTGTGACGTGGCTTGCAATCCGGCACCGGGTGTCGGTGCGCCCCGAACTCGCGCTGGATCTGGTGGCCTTGCGCAAGGAAGCTTACAAAACGCGTGGAATTATTTTTCCGCCGAAGACCGTGGTGACCCGGGAGTTGCTCGGTTTTCTCCCCAAGCTGAAGGTTGTCGGTCGCCTGATTGGCGGTATGGACAACACCGATCTGGAATTTTGCAAGACGCGGGGCATCAAGGTGGTGTACGCGGGCAATGCCCACGTGATTTCCAACGCCGAGTATTTGCTGGGCAGTCTGTTGCTGCTGTACCGGCGCGGCCTTGCGCTGGGCCTCTCCCCGGGCAACCGGCCTGCGGCCGGCCGGGCAGGGCGGGAGCTTTACGGCAGCACGGTCGGCATTCTGGGCCTGTCACCCGTGGCGCACACGCTGGCCAGTACGCTGACGGCGCTGGGCGTGCGCCTGATCGGCTACGACCCGGCGGTTCACCACACCTCGCCCCTGTGGGACAAGCTGCGTATCCAGCCCGTCACCTTGCCGGAGTTGATGAGCCGCTCGGACGCGGTTTCGCTGCAAACGCTCGACGCCACACGGTTTAACGGTTTTTTCAACGACAAGGTTCTGGCGCACTGCAAGCCGGGCCAGATGTGGGTCGGTATCAGCCGCCGCAGCATGTTTGATGAGGCTGCTCTGGCCGCAGCCTTGACCGATGGACGCATCGAAACCTGCATTCTGGACGGCGACGACGCTGACGCCCTGGATGAAGCCTCGCCGCTGAAGGGCCTGAAGAATTTGCACCTCACACCGTGCCTGGGCTCGCATACGCGCGAGGCACATTTGCGCGCATGCTGGTATGTTGCGCATCGGCTGAGCGTAGCCATCTCGATACAAACCTGCGCGCATGACGCCCTGCCCAGCGCGCCGTTACCGCTTGAATCCGGCCTGGCTGCCCTGCTGCCGGGCGAGGCCGAACTGCAGGCAGCCTACCGCTGAAAGGCGGGTCGCTCGTCGGCTCACCCGCTGGCTCGTCAAATCGGCCGCAGCCTTCAGGTCAGACGCGTCAGTTGCGCCCTGATTTTGTCGAGCGTTGCCGTGAAATCGGCCAGGCGCTTTTGCTCCTGCGCCAGCACCGCCGGCGGCACCTTCGCCACGAAGGCCTCGTTCGCCAGCTTGGCCCTGACCTTGAGCAGCTCGCCTTCCAGGCGCACGGCTTCTTTGCTCATGCGGGCGCGTTCGGCTTCCACATCCACCTCCACGTACAGGCTGAAGCTGGTGCCGCCGACGATGGACACGGGCATGCCGGCGGTGGCACGTTTCCAGGCGTCTTCGTCGTCAAAAACCTTGACCTCGCTGAGCTTGCCCAGCGCCTTGAGAAGCGAGGCGTTCAGACCTTCGCCCCAGGTGAAGTCGGAGGCGCTCCAGGCATACAGCGGCATCCGGGTCGCGGGCGAGACCTTCAGCTCGCCGCGCAGGGCGCGGCAGGCATCGACCAGTTGCTTGAGCTGCGCGACATGGGCCTCGGCTTTTTCGTCGATCTTTTCCGGCTGGCTCTGCGGATAGGCCGCCTGACCGACGTAGGCGACTTTCTTGGTGCCAGCCACCGGAGCGACTTTTTGCCACAGCGCTTCAGTGATGAACGGAATCACCGGATGCGCCAGCCGCAAGATGCCTTCCAGCGTGCGAATCAGCGTGCGCCGCGTGGCACGTTTTTGTGAATCGTTGCCGTGCTGAATCTGCACCTTGGCAATTTCCAGATACCAGTCGCAGAACTCGTCCCAGACAAACTGGTAGAGGCTGCCCGCGACATTGTCGAGGCGGTAGTCGGCAAAGCCTTTGGCCACGTCGGCTTCGACGCGCTGCAGGGTTGACGAAATCCAGCGGTCAGCTTGCGAAAAGCTCATGTAGTTATGAAATTCGCCGCCGGGCTTGCATTGCTCCTTGGTGTGCTCGGCCAGGCCGCAGTCCTGGCCCTCACAATTCATCAGCACGAAGCGCGTGGCGTTCCAGAGCTTGTTGCAGAAATTGCGGTAGCCCTCGCAGCGCTTGCTGTCGAAGTTGATGCTGCGGCCCAGGCTGGCGAGCGACGCAAACGTGAAGCGCAGCGCGTCCGCGCCGTAGCCGGGAATGCCGGTCGGGAACTCTTTTTCGGTGTTCTTGCGCACCTGTGGCGCCGTCTCGGGCTTGCGCAGGCCTTGCGAACGCTTGTCGAGCAGCGGTGCCAGCTCAATGCCGTCGATCAGATCCACCGGGTCGAGCACGTTGCCCTCGGACTTGCTCATTTTCTTGCCCTGCGCGTCTTTCACCAGGCCGTGGATGTACACGTGTTTGAAAGGGATCAATCCGTTAGGATTTTCCGGTGAAACGGTGAAGTGCGTCGTCATCATGATCATCCGGGCGACCCAGAAAAAGATGATGTCGTAGCCCGTGACGAGCACGCTGGAGGGCAAAAACAGATCCAGCTCTTTGGTTTTTTCGGGCCAGCCCAACGACGAGAAAGGCACCAGCGCCGACGAATACCAGGTGTCGAGCACGTCCTCGTCGCGCGTGAGTTTCTTGCCAGGCGCCTGTTGCTGGGCATCTTCTTCGCTGGCCGCGACATACACCTTGCCGTCTTCGTCGTACCAGGCTGGAATCTGATGCCCCCACCACAACTGGCGTGAAATGCACCAGTCCTGGATGTTGTTCATCCACTGGTTGTAGGTGTTGACCCACTGCTCGGGCACGAATTTCACGTCGCCGCTGGCTACGGCATCGCGTGCCTTCTGCGCGATGGACTTGCCCGTCGGGTCGTTGTCGCTGACCTTGCTCAGGGCGACGAACCACTGGTCCGTCAGCATCGGCTCGACCACCGCGCCGGTGCGTGCGCAGACCGGCACCATGTTTTTATGCGGCACGGCTTTTTCCAGAAAACCCTGCGCTTCCAGGTCTTTCAACACCGCCTTGCGCGCTTCGTAACGGTCCAGGCCCTGGTAGGCTGCCGGGCCGTTTTCGTTGATCTTCGCGTCCAGCGTGAAGATCGTGATCATGGGCAGCTTGTGGCGCTGTGCCACCTGGTAGTCGTTGAAGTCGTGCGCGCCGGTGATCTTGACGCAGCCGCTGCCGAACGCCGGGTCCACGTAGTCGTCGGCAATCACCGGAATCGCCCGGTCGCACAGTGGCAAATCAACCATCTTGCCAATGAGATGTTTGTAGCGTTCGTCGTCGGGGTGAACCGCCAGCGCGCCGTCGGCCAGCATGGTCTCGGGCCGGGTGGTGGCGATGTGCATGCCGCGCAGCGGTGAGCCGTCAGCTGCTGCCTGCGGCCCGTCGCTGAAGGGGTATTCGATGTGCCACATGAAGCTGTCGCGCTCTTCGCTTTCAACTTCGAGGTCGCTCACGGCGGACTTGAGTACCGGGTCCCAGTTCACCAGACGCTTGCCACGGTAAATCAGACCCTGCTCATACAGTTGCACGAAGGTCGAGGTCACGACCTTCGACATCTTCGGGTCCATGGTGAAATATTCGTGCTTCCAGGCCACCGAGTCGCCCATGCGGCGCATCTGGCGCGTGATGGTCGAGCCCGATTCTTCCTTCCATTCCCAGACCTTGGCCACGAAGTTCTTGCGGCCGAGGTCATGGCGCGTCTGGCCCAAGCCCTGCAACTGGCGTTCCACCACGATCTGCGTGGCGATGCCTGCGTGGTCGGTGCCCGGCAGCCAGAGCGTGTTGTGGCCGCGCATGCGGTGGTAGCGCGTCAGCGAGTCCATGATGGTCTGGTTGAAGGCATGGCCCATGTGCAGCGTGCCCGTGACATTGGGTGGCGGCAACTGGATGCTGAACGACGGCCGGGCGGCATCCAGCGTGGGTTCATACAGCCCGCTTTGTTCCCAGAGCGGTCCCCACTGGCTTTCAATGGCTGCAGGCTCGAACGATTTGGCGAGACTGTCCAGGCCCGGTGTCGGGGCGGGCGTGTCGGCAACGGGCGCGCCGGCAGCGTCAGGTGCGGCGGTGGAAAGCGTGGTGGCAGCTTGGGTCATGGCGCAATGAAAAACGGCATCCGGGGGATGCCGCGTGGGTTGTATGAAACTAACCCGATTTTATTCGACTGGCCCGTTGGCGTGCATTACGCGCCGGCGCCGCCTGCCTTCGGCGGTTCGAACTTCGCCGCCTCGATGCAGTCGCGCAGAAGCGCCGCATCACCCAGCTGATGCGCCAACACCAGAATCAGCCGCGCATTGAGCAGCTCGGAGGCGTCCCGGCTGAGGCCCAGGTGCGCGTCGAGCAACTGCTCGTAAAACGCGTCAGCGTCCTGGAAATGA
>NCGI01000094.1 GCA_002256925.1 Polaromonas sp. 28-63-22 | reverse complement strand
GTCCGCGCTGGGCATGTCGAGCACCGCGCCCGCCTTGATGCGGTTGACGTTGCCATCGATGAAGGCATTCGGATTGCTGCGCAGCAGGGCGACCAGCATTTGGTCGAGCGAGACCACGCCAGGCTTGTTTTGCGCGGCAATTCTTCCGGCCGTGTCGCCAGGCTTGACCGTGACTTGTTTGTCGCTGGCAACCGGCTCTGCAGGCGCGGCCGCGGGTGCGGGCCTGGCAGCCGGCGCCTTGGCGGCGGCTTCAGGGCGGATGGTCGTTGCTGGCGCGCTGGGGCGTGCGACAGGTTCGCGGGTTCCTGGCGCGGCGACGGCGGCAGGCGGTGCGGACGGCCGCGACAGTACCGGAGCGGTCGGCGCCGCCGCCGTGGCGTTAGGCCGCATGCCCGGCGGATCGAACAGCATGGTGTAGTCGCGGCTCGCCTGGAGGACCAGATCGACGAACGGCTCGCTGACCGGGCGGCTGCTGGTCAGGCGAAGATAGGAGCGGCCGTCGGCACGACGCTGCAAAGTTACCTCGAGGCCGGCAAGCACCGGGGTGTACTCCAGTCCGGCGGCTTTGAAGGCTTCGGGCGTTGCGACTGCTGCCTTCAGGCTGGATGCCTCATCGGGCGTGATCTGTGAAACATCGATTTCAGCCCGTAACGGTTCACCCAGCGCAGACAAAACGGAAATCTTGCCCAGTGACAAGGCATGGGCAGGCAGGCTTGCCACGCCGGCAAGCAGTGCCACGGCGCTTGCCACGACGCCAGCGCGCCAACGACGAGGTTGTTTCATGCGGATCCGGGCCTCCATGGTTCCATCTGTATGTAACTTTATCTTGCTTGAGCTCACAGAAAACCTCGGTGCGAATAATCGAAAAACAACCTTAACATCAAGGCATTAGACTGACAAGCTAAGACATCACTTAACTTTTGGCCGGGCAAATTACGCGCAACGAGCGTGTTTCAATTGTTGTCTATCGACAACGCGCTCTGACATTTTGTTACGGAACGCGAAGGTGTTTAAGAGCCTCGTATCCTTCAGGCACCCGCGTCCTGCAAAAGTATGCGAAGCATGCGGCGAAGGGGTTCGGCCGCCCCCCACAGTAGCTGGTCACCGACGGTGAAGGCCCCAAGGTATTCCGGCCCCATGGCCAGCTTGCGCAGCCGTCCGACAGGTATGGTCATGGTGCCTGTGACGGCGACCGGCGTCAAATCACGCACTGTTGCTTCGCGGCTATTGGGCACCACCTGCACCCATTCGTTGTCCGCAGCAATCATGGCTTCGATGTCGGCCAGCGGCACGTCCTTTTTGAGCTTGAAGGTCAGTGCCTGGCTGTGGCAGCGCATGGCCCCGACACGCACACAAAAGCCGTCCACAGGAACCGGCGCCGAGCCAAAGCCCACGCCCTGGCCGAGGATCTTGTTGGTTTCGGCGCCGGCTTTCCATTCTTCCTTGCTCATGCCATCGCCCAGGTCCTTGTCGATCCAGGGGATCAGCGATCCGCCGAGCGGAACGCCGAAGTTGGCGGTTTCCGGGCCTCCGAGGGACTTTTGCCGGGCCAGCACGCGCCGGTCGATTTCGAGAATCGCGGACTTGGGGTCGTCGAGCAGCGCCTTCACCTCACCGTGGAGGGTGCCAAATTGTGTGAGCAGCTCGCGCATGTGCTGCGCGCCGCCGCCCGAGGCCGCCTGGTAGGTCATGCTGGTCATCCATTCGATCAGCCCGGCCTTGTAGAGCGCGCCTACACCCATGAGCATGCAGCTGACGGTGCAGTTGCCGCCGATCCAGTTGTTGCCGCCTCGGACGAGGGCGTTTTTGATGACGGGCAGGTTGACCGGATCCAGGATGATGACGGCGTCGTCGTTCATGCGCAGGGTCGAGGCGGCATCGATCCAGTGGCCTTTCCAGCCGGCCGCGCGCAATTTGGGAAACACCTCGCTGGTGTAGTCGCCGCCCTGCGCCGTGATGATGATGTCGCACTTGCGGAGTGCCTCAATGTCAAAGGCATCCTTCAGCGTGGTTTCGTTTTTTGCCTGCGCCGGGGCTTTGCCGCCCGCATTCGACGTGGAAAAGAACACCGGTTCGATCAGGTCGAAGTCGCCTTCCGCCTGCATGCGGTCGATCAACACCGAGCCGACCATGCCGCGCCAGCCGACGAGTCCTGTGAGATTGCCTGTGAGTGTCATGGGAGCCCTTCAAAAAGGTGAATCTCAGCTTTTTTGGCCCGGCTCATCGAGCCGGCAGGGCGCGACGAACCAGGCTTGCTAGCCTTGAATGGTTGTCGTTTTGATTGCCTGCGCGGAAAATGCGTCCACAGCAAAACCCGCCCGCTGCGAAGCGGGGCAGGTCATGAAAATGACGGCGTTGCGCATGGCCACGATTGTAGCCAGCCTTTGTAGGTCAGGGCTGACAAAGACCGACCAGAACCTGTGAAAAGCCCCCCGGCGTGTCCAGAGGCCCATGGCGCAGAGACTGCTCAGGCGGTCAACGCCCTGACGACCGCATCGCCCATCGCTGCGGTACCAACCTGGGTCATGCCTTCGCTGTGAATGTCAGGTGTGCGCAAACCCTGGCTGAGTACGGCATCGACTGCCTTTTCAATGCGCGCGGCTGATTCCGGCTGGTTCAGGCTGAAGCGCAGCATCATCGCGGCGCTCAAGATGGTCGCCAGCGGATTGGCAACACCCTTGCCGGCGATATCAGGTGCGCTGCCATGGCTAGGCTCGTACAGCCCCTGGTTTTTGTCGTTCAGGCTGGCCGACGGCAGCATGCCGATGCTGCCGGTCAGCATCGCGGCGGCGTCGCTCAGGATGTCGCCAAACATATTGCCCGTCACCACGACGTCGAATTTTTTCGGCGCCCTGACCAGCTGCATGGCGGCGTTGTCCACGTACATGTGGTCGAGTTCGACGTCAGGGTACTGCAGGCCGACTTCGGTGACGATGTCTTTCCAGAACTGGAAGGTTTCCAGCACGTTCGCCTTGTCGACGCTGGTGACCCGCTTGCTGCGCTTGCGCGCTGCCTGAAACGCAACGTGCGCGATGCGCTCGATCTCGGGCCGAGAGTAGCGCATGGTGTCGAAGGCTTCTTCGGCGCCGGGAAAGTGGCCGTCAGGGGATACGCGGCGGCCGCGTGGCTGGCCGAAGTAGATGTCACCCGTCAGTTCGCGAATGATCAGGATGTCGAGGCCCGACACCAGTTCGCGCTTCAGGCTGGAGGCATCGACCAGTTGCGGGTAGCAAATGGCCGGGCGGAAGTTGGCGAATAGTCCGAGGTTTTTGCGCAAGCCCAGAATCGCCTGCTCGGGGCGCAGCGGCCGGTCGAGCTTGTCATATTTCCAGTCGCCGACCGCACCGAACAGCACGGCGTCGGCGTCCTTGGCCAGCTTCAGCGTGGCTTCAGGCAGCGGATGGCCATGGGCCTCAAAAGCGGCGCCGCCGACCAGCGCGGTTTCGGTTTCAAAGGTCAGGTCCAGAACGTTCAAAACCTTGACGGCCTCTGCGACGATTTCGGTACCGATCCCGTCACCGGGAAGAATTGCAATTTTCATGATTTTTGTTTTGTGGGGGAGGAGGCGGACAACTGGACGCAGAAGGCGCAGAGGTTACGCAAAAGGAATACCGAAAGAAAGCCAGGAATCTGGTATTTTTTTAACGCTGTCTTTTCTGCGTCTTCTGCGTAATCTTTGCGCCGTCTGCGTCCGGAAGTTTGTGTTCTTCAGGTCGATGTCGTGTGGTTGAGCCACGGCTTTTTCGCCAGCCGTTCGGCCTCAAAGGCCTTGATCTTGTCGCTCTGGCGCAGCGTTAAACCGATGTCGTCGAAACCGTTGAGCAGGCAGTATTTTCGGAAAGCCTGGACCTCGAACGGTAGTTCGTCGCCCTGCGGTTTCACGATCAGCTGGCGCTCCAGGTCAATCGTGAGGGTGTAGCCAGGGAAGGCCGCCGCTTCGTCGAACAACCGGGCGACCTGGGTCTCGGGCAGCACGATGGGCAGCAGGCCGTTCTTGAAGCTGTTGTTGAAGAAAATATCGGCATAACTCGGCGCGATCACGGCACGAAAGCCGTACTGGTCCAGCGCCCACGGCGCATGCTCGCGTGAGGAACCGCAACCGAAGTTTTTCCGCGCCAGCAAAATCGAGGCGCCGGCATACCTGGGCTGATTCAGCACGAAGTCCGGGTTCGGCTTGCGGCTTGCAGGGTCCTGGCCGGGAAAGCCTGCGTCCAAATAGCGCCAGGCATCGAACAGGTTTTGCCCGAAGCCGGTCTTGCGGATCGATTTCAGGAACTGCTTCGGGATGATCGCATCGGTATCGACGTTTTCGCGATCCATCGGGGCCACGAGCCCCTTGTGTACCTTGAATGATTTCATGGTTTTGGCTTGGCCTTGTCTTCGATTTTCTCACCGACCTTCTGCAGGTCCTGGCCAAATCCCCGCGCCGTGTTGCATCCGGCCACCAGGAAGGCAAAGGCCACGACGAGCAAAACTGTCATCTTTTTCATGTTGATTTCCTTGAGACTTTGGACGTTGGAGCTGGCGGTTCAGACGAAGCGGCGGATGTCAACGAAGTGACCATGCACCGCCGCCGCTGCCGCCATCGCGGGGCTGACCAGGTGCGTGCGGCCACCCGCGCCCTGGCGACCTTCAAAGTTGCGGTTGCTGGTCGATGCGCAGCGCTCGCCCGGCTCCAGCCGGTCGGCGTTCATCGCCAGGCACATCGAGCAACCCGGTTCGCGCCATTCAAAGCCGGCGGCCTTGAAAATCTTGTCCAGGCCCTCGCGTTCGGCCTGTTCCTTGACCATGCCGGAGCCCGGCACCACCATGGCCAGCCTGACGTTTTTGGCGACCTTCTGGCCGAGTTTTTTGACCATGGCGGCGGCTTCGCGCATGTCTTCGATACGGCTGTTGGTGCAGCTTCCGATGAACACCTTGTCGATGTAGAGATCATCAAGCGCCTTGCCCGGCTCCAGACCCATGTAGGTCAGGGCGCGTTCGATGGCGTCGCGTTTGCCGGGGTCTTTTTCCTTTTCCGGGTCAGGCACCCGGCCGTCGATGGGCAACACCATTTCGGGTGATGTGCCCCAGCTCACCTGCGGCAAAATCTGGCTGGCATCGAGTTCAACCACCGCGTCGAAGGCGGCGTTGGCATCCGAGTGCAAGGTTGCCCAATAGGCCACGGCCTGGTCCCACTCGGGGCCGCCGACAAATTTGCCGGTCAGTGCATCGGTGCCGGGCGCCAGCAGACGGCCTTTGACGTAGTCGATGGTCTTCTGATCCACAGCGACCATGCCGGCGCGTGCACCGCCTTCAATGGCCATGTTGCAGACCGTCATGCGGCCTTCCATGCTCAGCGCACGGATCGCCGAACCGCCGAATTCAATGGTGTAGCCGGTGCCGCCTGCGGTGCCGATCTTGCCGATGATGGCCAGCACGATGTCCTTGGCGGTGCAGCCGCGCGGAAGTGTGCCGTCAACCCGCACCAGCATGTTCTTTGCCTTTTTTGCCAGCAGCGTTTGCGTGGCCATGACGTGTTCGACCTCGCTGGTGCCGATGCCGTGTGCCAGCGCACCGAATGCGCCGTGGGTGGACGTATGCGAGTCGCCGCACACCACCGTCATGCCGGGCAGGGTGGCGCCGTTTTCGGGGCCGATCACATGCACGATGCCCTGGCGCTTCGAAAGAAACGGGAAGAACGCGGCAGCACCGAATTCATGGATGTTGCTGTCGAGCGTGGTGATCTGCTCCTTGCTCACCAGGTCGGTGATGCCGTCGTAGCCGAGTTCCCAGCCGGTGGTGGGCGTGTTGTGGTCGGCCGTCGCCACGATGGAGCTGATGCGCCAGACTTTGCGGCCGGCTTCGCGCAGGCCTTCAAACGCCTGCGGGCTGGTGACTTCATGCACCAGATGGCGGTCGATGTAAAGAATCGACGTGCCGTCTTCTTCGGTGTGAACGACATGCTCGTCCCAGATCTTGTCATACAGTGTGCGGCCGGTTGCGGCCTTGCCGGTATCGTTGCTCATGATGGCCATGGATTTCCTTCGTAGGCTGCTATTTTAGGCTGGCTGAAAGCCACAGGCCGGCGGCTTGAATCCGGTGCCCGGTCGAAAGTCGTCATGCCGGACGGTGACGGGTCAGGGCGGCGTGGAGACGCGTCGAAAGAGCGATTTTCCAAGCGTTTTAGGCCGCCAGCCCAGGTGGAATCTGCGCAAGCAGCTATGAAAAGCATAGCGACCAGACACCTGCCAGGCCCGTGCAGCCGACAAAAAGCCCGCCGGTGCTGCCATCTGGCGGGCTGTGGCTGCGTGTGCCTGGCTTAACGCTGGGCGATCGGCTTGACGTCGCGGGCGCTGGAGCCGGTAAACAGCTGGCGCGGGCGGCCAATCTTGTATTCCGGATCGCCAATCATTTCATTGAGCTGGGCAATCCAGCCGACGGTACGGGCCAGCGCGAAGATCGCGGTGAACAGCGGCACCGGAATGCCGATGGCGCGCTGCACGATACCCGAGTAAAAATCGACGTTCGGGTAGAGCTTGCGCGAAACGAAGTAGTCGTCTTCCAGCGCGATTTTTTCGAGCGCCATCGCCAGCTTGAACAGCGGATCGTTTTCCAGGCCCATCTCGTGCAGCACTTCCTTGCAGGTTTCCTGCATCAGCTTGGCGCGTGGGTCGTAGTTTTTGTACACGCGGTGACCAAAGCCCATCAGCTTGACGCCCGAGTTTTTGTCTTTTACCTGCTTGATGAAGTCACCGATTTTCTCGACGCCGCCATTTCTCTGGATGTCACCCAGCATGTTCAGCGCCGCTTCGTTGGCGCCGCCATGCGCCGGACCCCAGAGGCAGGCCACGCCGGCGGCAATCGCTGCAAACGGGTTGGTGCCCGACGAACCGCACAAGCGCACGGTGGACGTCGATGCGTTCTGTTCGTGGTCGGCGTGCAGGATGAAAATGCGGTCCAGTGCGCGTTCCAGCACCGGGTTGACCTTGTAGTCCTCGCAGGGCGTGGCAAACATCATGTGCAGGAAGTTGCCGGCATAGCTCAGGTTGTTCTTCGGGTACATGTAGGGCTGGCCCACGGTGTACTTGTAGGCCATGGCGACCAGCGTCGGCATTTTGGCGATCAGGCGGATCGCGGCGATTTCGCGGTGTTCCGGGTTGTTGATGTCGGTGCTGTCGTGATAGAACGCCGACAGTGCGCCAACCAGCCCGGTCATGATCGCCATCGGGTGCGCATCACGGCGGAAACCACGCAGGAAAAACTGCATCTGTTCGTTGACCATGGTGTGGTTGGTCACGCGGCCGACAAAGTCTTTTTTCTGGTCGCCGTTGGGCAGCTCGCCGTACAGCAGCAGGTGGCAGGTTTCGAGGTAGTCGCAGTTTGTGGCCAGTTGCTCGATGGGGTAACCGCGGTACAGCAATTCACCCTTGTCGCCGTCGATGTACGTGATGGCTGACTGGCAGGCGGCGGTTGACATGAAGCCCGGGTCGTAGGTGAACATGCCCGTCTGCGCATAGAGCTTGCGAATGTCCACCACGTTGGGGCCGATGCTGCCTTCGTAAACCGGCAAATCCACGCTCGGGCTGCCGTTGCTGAAAGACAGGGTGGCTTTGTTGTCGGCTAGCTTCATGTTTTGCTTCTTTCTTGTCAGATCAATGAGGGGGAAGGGGGTGAAAAGGCGTTGCGGCGGGGCGGAGCATGCCCAGCACGTCACGCGCTTCCGCGGTCGATGCGTTGGCCTGCGCGAGCGGGTCAGAAAGCTGGTCAGGTTGCTTGCGTTGTAGCAGCAAGTCCAGCAGGTCGTTGTCGGACAAATCCATGAGATCGCCCATGCCCTTGGCTTGAAGGACTGTGAGCGTCGATTCGTGGCGCGCAAAAAACTTTTCGATCAGCAGATCGTTTTCGAGCAGGCCACGCCGGCAGCGCCATTTGAGCTTGCTCAAAGCGCGTTCGTCGAGCAAAGCGTCAGTCGTCGGCATTTTTTGCGGGCTGTATCGGTCAGACGGCGCGAAGCACCATCATTTCCTTGATCTTCCCGATGGCCTTGGTCGGGTTCAAACCCTTGGGGCATACGTCAACGCAATTCATGATGGTGTGGCAGCGGAACAGGCGGTACGGGTCTTCGAGGTTGTCCAGCCGCTCGGCGGTAGCTTCGTCACGCGAGTCGGCAATGAAGCGGTAAGCCTGCAGCAGGCCGGCCGGACCGACGAATTTGTCGGGATTCCACCAGAAGCTGGGGCACGCAGTGGAGCAGCTCGCGCACAGGATGCACTCGTACAAGCCGTTCAACTCGTCGCGTTCTTCGGGGCTTTGCAGACGCTCTTTTTCAGGCGGTACGTTGTCGTTGATCAAGTACGGCTTGATCGAGTTGTACTGCTTGAAGAACTGCGTCATGTCGACGATCAGATCGCGCACCACCGGCAGACCGGGCAGCGGTTTGAGCGTGATCACGCCGGGCAGGGTGCGCATGTTGGTCAGGCAGGCCAGGCCGTTCTTGCCGTTGATGTTCATGGCGTCGGAGCCGCAGACGCCTTCACGGCAGGAGCGGCGAAAACTGATCGTCGGGTCCTGGGCCTTGAGCTTCATCAGCGCGTCCAGCAGCATGCGTTCGCTGCCGTCCAGCTCGACCTCGATCGTCTGCATATACGGCTTGGCATCGGCGTCTGGGTCGTAGCGGTAAATGTGAAAAGTGCGCTTGGACATGATGGGTTCTCGCTGGTCGATGGGAGTTAACGTGGCGGCCTTGAAGGGCTGGCTACTTAAAAGCTGCGTACTTTCAGCGGCAGGGATTCCACGCTCAGCGGAATCATCTGCACCGGCTTGTAGGTCAGGCTGTTG
>NCGI01000526.1 GCA_002256925.1 Polaromonas sp. 28-63-22 | reverse complement strand
CCCTGAAAGTCGCCGTGATGGGCGCTGGCGCCGTTGGCTGCTACTACGGCGGCATGCTGGCCCGCGCCGGCCATGACGTGGTGCTGATCGCCCGGCCGCAGCATGTCGAGGCGATTGCGCGCAGCGGGCTGCGCATGGAGGCACAAACTTTTGACGAGCAGGTGCGCCTTGCCGCCAGCAGCGAGGCCAGCGCCGTGCAGGGCGCCGCACTGGTGCTGTTCTGCGTCAAATCCACCGACACCGAAAGCGCCGGCGCGCTGATTCGGCCGCACCTGGCAGGCGACGCGCTGGTGCTGTGCCTGCAAAACGGCGTGGACAACGCCGACCGGCTGCGCACGGTGCTGCCGCAGCACGCGGTGGCCGCCGCCGTGGTGTATGTGGCCACCGAAATGGCTGGCCCCGGCCACGTCAGGCACCACGGCCGTGGCGAACTGGTGATCGAGCCTTCCGGCCCGGGTGAAGCGGTGGCGAAGGCGCTGATCGGCGCCGGCGTGCCCACCGACATTTCAAGCAACGTGCGCGGAGCGCTCTGGGCCAAGCTGATTCTGAACTGCGCCTACAACGCCGTCTCGGCCATCACCCAGTTGCCCTATGGCAAGACCGTGGCCGGCGAAGGCACCGCGCAAGACCTGGCACGCGGCAAGCGCAGCGAGATCGACTACCTCAACGGCCTGATCGTGCAGCGCGGCGCAGCACTGGGCGTGGCCACGCCGGTTAACCGGGTGTTGTGGGCGCTGGTGAAGTTGATGGAGGGCAGGCAGTCGGGAGAAGCAGCCTGTTGATCCGTGTCATTACAGCCCGGGACTTGCATCGAAAGGAGCGAGCGATTTATGACCAAGCCGACTAAACCCATCACCAAACCGATCCCGAAGTTCTCCAGCGAAGCGCAGGAGCGGGCGTACTGGGAAAAGCACGATTCCAGCGAACACCTTGACTGGTCGAAGGCCCGCAAGGTCGCGTTGCCAAACCTGAAGCCCACCACCAGGACGATTTCGCTGCGCCTGCCGCAGCATCTGCTGGATTCGCTCAAGGTAGCGGCCAATGCACGCGATGTGCCTTACCAGTCGCTGATCAAAGTGTGGTTGCAGGAAAAACTGCAAAGCCAGTGAGCCGCTGCCCTGGCCGCTGGGCACGACCGATGACGCTATCAATTGAATAGCTGCTCGCGCACATGTTGCCTGGGCTGCAGGCCGATTCGATACTAAAATGCGGCAATTTTCCGGTTGGATGCAGGTTGCGGCTGCATGACGAGCCGGCTGGTCAGGCCTCGCCCAGCAACTTCAAAATCCGCCGCCAGTGCTGCGGCTCCACCGGCGTGATCGACAGGCGGTTGCTCTTGCGCAGCACCGCCAGATCTTCCAGCGCCGCATCAGCGCGCAGCTCGGGCAGCGTCAGGTTGCGCGTCTTGCGCAGCACCTGCACATCCACCAGCAGCCAGCGCGGCGCGTCGGGTTTGGATTGGGGATCAAAGTAAGGCGATGCCGCATCGAACTGCGTCGTGTCAGGGTAGGGCGTGGACGCCACCCGCGCGATGCCGACGATGCCCGGCTCGGCACAACTGGAGTGGTAGAACAGCACCCCATCGCCCACCTTCATGCCGTCACGCATGAAGTTG
>NCGI01000525.1 GCA_002256925.1 Polaromonas sp. 28-63-22 | reverse complement strand
GCGATCGTGGACTTCAACATGATCGAGGAAGGCGACAAGGTGATGGTGTGCGTGTCGGGCGGCAAGGACAGCTACGCCATGCTGGACATCCTGCTGAAGCTCCAGCAGCGCGCCCCGATCAATTTCAGCCTGGTTGCCGTCAACCTGGACCAGAAGCAGCCCGGCTTTCCCGAACACATCCTGCCCGACTACCTGGGCAAGCTGGGCGTGCCGTTTCATATTGAAAACCAGGACACCTACAGCATCGTCAAGCGCGTGATTCCCGAGGGCAAAACGCTGTGCTCGCTGTGCTCGCGGCTGCGGCGCGGCATTTTGTACCGCGTGGCCGGCGAGCTGGGCGCCAGCAAGATCGCGCTGGGCCATCACCGCGACGACATGCTGCAGACGTTTTTCCTCAACATGTTTTTCGCGGCCAAACTCAAGGGCATGCCGCCCAAGCTGGTGAGCGACGACGGCAAGAACATCGTCATTCGCCCGATGGCCTATGTGCCTGAAAAAGACCTGACGCGCTGGGCCCAGGTGCGCGATTTCCCGATCATTCCGTGCACGCTGTGCGGCAGCCAGGAGAACCTGCAGCGCAAGCAGGTCGGCAACATGCTGCGCGAGTGGGAGAAAAAGTACCCGGGACGCCTTGAGAGCATGTTTTCGGCGCTGCAGAACATCGTGCCCTCGCATCTGATGGACCGCCAGCAGCACGACTTCACAAACATCCGCGCCACCGGCACACCTGACGCCGGCGGCGACAAGGCTTTTGATGCCGAATCCTTCAGCGTGCCGCCGGCTTTTCCGGTGCGCGCTGGCTTGTCCGTGATCGACATCACACCCCAGCAGCCGCAACGGCTTTGATGACTATTTTTTAATCAGAATGGACTGAAGCCCTTATGAAACGTGCGCTGGCAGCTCTCTTTTCGATAGCGACTGGCCTGTGGCTGCTGACCGGCTGCAGCGGCATGCGGCTGGTGGACAGCGACGTGACGGCCTTTCCCCGCTGGACCTCCGCGCC
>NCGI01000524.1 GCA_002256925.1 Polaromonas sp. 28-63-22 | reverse complement strand
TTGCTCTGCACCTCGGCGCGGTGGATACGCACCGAGCCGCCGCCAAGCTCCCATCCGTTGAGCACCATGTCATAGGCTTTGGCAATGCAGCGCCCGGGGTCGGTGTCCATCCAGTCTTCGTGCCCGTCCTTGGGCGCGGTGAACGGGTGATGCACCGCGCTCCAGCGCTGGCCTTCCTCGTCAAACTCGAACATCGGGAAATCGACCACCCAGAGAGGCTTCCACCCCTTGGACAGCAAGCCCGCCTTCTTGCCGAACTCGCTGTGGCCGATTTTCAGGCGCAATGCACCGATGCTGTCGTTGACGATTTTGGCCTTGTCGGCGCCGAAGAACAGAATGTCGCCGCTTTGCGCGCCGGTGCGTTTAAGAATCTCGGCAATGGCCGCGTCATGGAGGTTTTTGACGATAGGGCTCTGCAGGCCTTCGCGGCCCTTGGCAATGTCGTTGACCTTGATCCAGGCCAGGCCCTTGGCACCGTAAATCTTCACAAATTCGGTGTAACCGTCGATTTCGCCACGGCTCATTTCGGAACCGCCCGGCACGCGCAGCGCCACCACGCGGCCACCCACGGACGTTGCGGGCGCGCTGAAAACCTTGAAGTCAACGGTCGCCATCACGTCGGTCAGTTCGGTGAACTCGAGGTTCACGCGCAGATCGGGCTTGTCGGAGCCGAAACGGTGCATGGCTTCTGAATACGCCATCACCGGAAAATCGCCAAGATCAGTGTCCAGCACGGACTTGAAAATGTTGCTGATCATGCCCTGGAACAGATCGCGGATTTCCTGCTCATCGAGGAAAGATGTCTCGATATCGATCTGCGTGAATTCGGGCTGCCGGTCGGCGCGCAGATCCTCGTCGCGAAAGCATTTGGTGATCTGGTAGTAGCGGTCGAAACCCGCGACCATCAACAACTGCTTGAACAACTGCGGACTTTGCGGCAACGCGAAAAACATGCCTTCATTGACGCGGCTGGGCACCAGGTAATCGCGCGCACCTTCAGGCGTGCT
>NCGI01000523.1 GCA_002256925.1 Polaromonas sp. 28-63-22 | reverse complement strand
ACCGCCATGATCGCAGCCACCGTGCGCCAGGCCTGGCTCAGGATGAAGCCGCAGGTCAGCGCCAGCAGCATGATCCAGACCGGCCTGTCGGGCGAGGCGACTTCTTTCATGCGGTCAGGTGACTGGCAAGCGGCTCAATGGTGATGACCATGCTCGCCATGCACGTGCCGATGCGCAATTTCTTCCTCCGTGGCGGCGCGCACGTCAAGGACCTTGACCTGAAAGCGCAGCGCCTTGCCAGCCAGCGGGTGGTTGCCGTCGAGCATCACGGTATCGCCCTTGATCTTGACGACGTTGAAGATGTGTTCGCTGCCATCCTCGCCGCGCCCTTCCAGCTGGCCACCAATTTTGACGCCCGGCGGAAACTGGCTCTTCGGAATCGTCTGCAGCAAGGATTCGTCACGCAGGCCGAAGGCGTCAAGCGGCGGCAGATCCAGCGTGACCTGGAAGCCCGCTTCCTGCCCTTCGAGCGCTTCTTCGATTTTCGGCAGCGTGTTGCCGTAGCCGCCGTGCAGGTACACGGACGGGTCGGCGCTGTCCTCAATCAGCTTGCCGCTGATTTCCGACACTTTGAAACGCAGCGTGACGGCGGTGTCTTTTTCGATTTTCATGGGGCTTTCGGGGAGATAAGTTGGGTCGCTGCCGGGGTGGCGTTGCGGAATCTTAGCTGTGTTGGAGGTGCTGCGTGCGCAGGCGAGGATCTGGTTTGTGGTTCGGTCTGGGCTTTTTAGGAACTTGGGATTGGGTATGCGAGGCTTGTCGAAGCCTTGCCCGTTCCTCTCCCCCCGTTCGGGCTGAGGTATCGAAGCCTTGCCCCGAATCCGTCATCAGGTTTCTTTGTGAGTCCGGTGCCGCTCTGTCGCCGCGGCGGGCGACTTACTTTTCTTTGTCTCGCCAAAGAAACCTAAGGAAAAGAAAGGCGACCCGCAGTCTGGGTCCCTGCGCTTCGCTCCGGGCACCTTGCGGTGCTCGGAGCGGACGGAAATTTTAGAAACTTGTCTGCTGCGCAG
>NCGI01000522.1 GCA_002256925.1 Polaromonas sp. 28-63-22 | reverse complement strand
ATACCCGATGAGGGAGCTCTGCCGGCGCGTTTGGCGCTTGAAGGTATCACGCGCTGGAAAGAAAAAGCTATGGAAAATCTTGACGTGATGGTCTTGCGCACCTTGCGCGACTGGCGCAGGGCGGGCAAGCGGGCGCTGCTGGCCACGGTCGTGCGTACATGGGGCTCTTCGCCGAGGCCTGTGGGCTCGATCATGGCGCTTTGCGAAGACGGTGCGGTGGTCGGGTCGGTGTCGGGCGGCTGCATTGAGGACGACCTCATTTACCAGCATACCCAAGCGTATGCATCGACGGCTTCTCCCGGTGAGACGGTCCATGCCTCCGACAAAAAAATCCCGTCTGGCCCGCCTTCCTTTGTCAAGTACGGTGTCACGGCCGACGAGGCCCACCGTTTCGGCCTGCCCTGCGGCGGTACGCTGGAACTGGCGCTGGAGTACGACCCTGACGCATCGGCGCTCGCCCAGCTGGTGGAGGCGCTGGAAGCGGGGCAGTTGATGCGGCGCAGCGTGCGCTTGCGTGATGGTGTGGCTACCCTGGCGCCCGCTGCGGGTCCGGCGGAGCTGCAGGTTTCAAACCTCGAAATCATCAATACCTTCGGCCCCGAGTACCGCATGCTGTTGATCGGTGCGGGCCAGCTCACCGAGTACCTGGCGACCATGGCGCTTTTCAGCGGTTTTGCCGTCACCGTGTGTGATCCGCGTGAAGAATACCGAAGCGCCTGGTCGGTGGCGGGGGCAAAGGTACTGGGAGAGATGCCCGACGACGTGGTCACCGCGTTCAAGCCTGACCGGCGCAGTTGCGTGATCGCCCTGACGCACGACCCCAAGCTCGACGATCTGGCCTTGATGGAAGCCCTGGCGACCGATGCTTTTTATGTCGGCGCCATCGGATCCAGGCGCAACAACGAGGCGCGCCATCAGCGCATGGCTGAACACTTCGGTATGAGCGAGGCTGCGCTTGCACGTTTGCGCGGCCCCATCGGCATTTACATCGGTAGCAAAACACCACCGGAA
>NCGI01000093.1 GCA_002256925.1 Polaromonas sp. 28-63-22 | reverse complement strand
TTGACGTGGCCTCGCCGCTGTTCGAGCTGGGCGTGAGCTGCCCGCGCTGCCACGCCAAAACCACGCCCGAGCAAAAAGCCGGCTACCGCGAACGGCAGCGCCAGGTCGAGCTGGCGAAGGCGCGGCGCACGCCGCACATCGGCGCGCAGCAGGTGGGGTCGCGCCTGCGGCGCAGTCTGGCGGCGGGTTCTGAAGCAGGCGACCCGACAAAAAGTGCTGACAAAACCGGCCGGTAACTACAGGCCGGCCATAAGCCCGTTCGGGCTGAGGTATCGAAGCCTCCCAGAGCCCTTCGATACCTCAGGGCGAACGGATCTTTTTGAGAAGCATTGGCCCCGATAAAACCAGTCCATGCCTGCCCTGCCCGTCCTCTATTCATTTCGCCGCTGCCCCTATGCGATGCGGGCGCGGCTGGCTCTGGCGTCCAGCGCCCTCGCGTACGAGCTGCGTGAAGTCGCGTTGCGCAGCAAACCGCCCGCGCTGCTGGCCGCATCGCCGAAAGGCACGGTGCCGGTGCTGGTGTTGCCAGACGGCATCGTGATTGATGAAAGCCTGGATGTGATGCTGTGGGCGCTGCGCCAGCACGACCCGGAGGGCTGGCTGCAGGCGCCGCAGGGCACGCTGCAGGACATGCTGGCGCTGGTCGCCGACAACGATGGCGGCTTCAAGCAGCACCTGGACCGCTACAAATACCCGAACCGCTACCCGCACGAGTCAGGCGGCGACCTGCGCGGTTTTGCCGGGCAGCACCGCGCCGGCGCTGCGGCGTGGCTGACCGCCATGCAGGCGCGGTTGGCCACTCAGCCCTGGTTGTTTGGGGACCGGGCCAGTCTGGCCGACATGGCGGTTCTGCCCTTTGTGCGCCAGTTCGCGCATACCGACGCGGCCTGGTTTGGCGCCCAGCCGTGGCCGCAGCTGCAGGCATGGCTGGCTCGGTTCGAGGCCAGCGCGCGCTACCAGGCGGTGATGACGAAGTTTGCGCCGTGGCAAGAGGTAACTTGAAGTCGCTATCAAATAAATAGCTGCTCGCGCAGTTATGCTCTGGCTTAGATGCCTATTTGATGGTCTTAAAGCAAGCCTGGACCGCCTGTCCGCGCGATTGCTGGGAGTAAAAAAGCGTGCGGTTTTCCATGAAATCGCCAAACAGCTTCAGCACAATCACTACTTTTTGTTACTTTCGTAATATACTCAATTGACTTGATGAAACTGACAACAAAGGTGGCAATGAATTTATTTATCATTTCTAGATCCGTGCTGCTCTCGGTCTGCCTGCTGGTGGCCAACGCGGCGTGGGCCGGCGAAGCGGATGCCACCACTGCGGTTGTCCACGTGGGTGGTTCCGGCACGGGTCTGGGGGCGATGCAACTGCTGGCAGATGCTTTTCGGAAAAGCCACCCACAAGCCAGCTTCCTGATTGTGCCCAGCCTGGGCAGCGGGGGCGGCATCAAGGCGCTGCGGGTTGGTGCGATCGATGTTGCCGTGATTAGCCGGCCCTTGAAAGAGAAGGAACGGGGTCCGGACATCACAGCGGTCGAATATGCGCGCACACCCCTCGTTTTTGCTTTGGCCGTGCCTGCGAGCGTAGCCGCCCTCACGGTTCCCGAACTGGTCAGCATCTATGCCGGGGAGCGCAAGACCTGGCCCGACGGCCGTCCGCTGCGCTTGGTGCTGCGCCCGGAAAGCGAGTCGGATACCGACATCATACGAAGCGTTTCGCCTGAAATGCGTCAGGCCGTCACCGGCGCGCTTGCACGGCCAGGCATGATCGTGGCGCTGACCGACAAGGCCAGTGCAGACAGGCTGGAAACCATACCGGGCGCTTTCGGCACAACCACGCTGGCGCAGATCGTTTCCGAAAACCGCGCGCTGAAACCTGTGGCGATTGACGGCGTGACGCCCAGCCTCGCGACGCTGGCCGACGCGAAGTACCGGTATTTCAAGACCCTGTTCACCGTGACCGGCCCGAGCACCAGCCCGCTCGCCCATGAGTTCACGGCGTTTGTGCACTCACCCGCAGGGCGTGAAATCCTCCAGCACAACGGCAACTGGGTTGCGCCTGCAAAGTGAGGCCGGCGCCATGACGCAACACGGCCCCGGCACGACGCGCACCCTCCACGCCACGGCGACGCTGCTGGCCTGCGTGATCGCGCTGGCCATTCCGGTGATCTTCTTTTCGCTGCAGTACCAGCTCTACCGCGGCACCATGCAGACCGAGGCATTTTTCAGTGCTGTCATGGTGTCCGAGCTGATCAACGAAAACCCTGAATTCTGGCAATTCGAGGAGCCGCGCCTGAAAGACCTGCTGAAAAGCCGGCAGCACGAGGACGCTCAGGACGTCCACCGAATCGTCAACAACCAGGGCCGGGTTGTTGTGCAAAGCCTTGGCGAGGCGGGCGGGCCCGTAATGCAGGAATCCGCCGCGCTGCTGGACTCCGGCAACCCAGTCGGCCGTTTCGAAGTCGTCCGGTCCTTGCGCCCCTTGCTGCTGAACACATTGCTCGTCGCCCTGTTCGGCCTGCTACTGGGCGCGCTGGTGCTGGTGGTCTTGCGCGTTTATCCACTGCGCGCGTTGAAGCGCGCGCTGGACACCCTTGACAGCGAAAAAAGACGCGCCGAACTGACGCTCAACTCCATCGGTGACGGCGTGATCACGATGGACAGTCAGGGCACCATGCTGTCGTCCAACCCGGCAGCCGGCAAAATCTTTGGTTATGCGTCCGCAGACATGGTCGGCCAGAACGTAAAAATCCTGATACCACCGTACAACCACCCCAAGCACGACTTCTATCTGAAGCGCTTTCTCGAAACAGGTCAGGGACACCGGCTGGGCACCGAGTGGGAAACGACGGCCCGGCGCCGTGACGGCCACGTGTTTCCGCTCGAAGTGAGCGTCTCGAAGTTCTATCTGGAAGGCGTGCTGTATTTTCTCGGCAGCATGCGCGACATCTCCGAGCGCAAACAGGCGCGCGATGAAATCGTGCGGCTCAATGCGAGCCTGGAAGAGCGGGTTCAACAGCGTACGGCCCAGCTGGAGGCCGCCAACGCCGAACTGCAGGCCTTTGCGTTTTCCGTCTCACACGACCTGCGCACGCCGCTGACCACGATTGCAGGTTTCAGCGGCATGCTGGAGCGCCAGCTGGGCGCCGACAAGGCGGGTGAGCGCGCCCGGCACTACCTGGCCCGCATCGCCGCCGGCGTCACGCAGATGAGCGAGCTGATCGACTCGCTGCTGAAGCTCGCCCAGCTTTCGCAGCTCAGGCTGCAGTGGAGCCCTGTCGACCTGAGCGCCATCGCCCACGCCGTGCTGAAGCGCTGTCAGGCGGGCGAACCCGGTCGGGTCGCCGAGCTGGCTATCGAGCCCGGCCTGGTGGCCCCCTGCGACGCGCTGCTGCTACGGCAGGTTCTGGAAAACCTGATCGGCAATGCGTGGAAGTTCAGCCGCCCGCAAGCGCAGGCGCACATCGCTTTCAGGCGCGAAACCGGCGCCGACGGCGCGGCCATCTATGTGGTGCAGGACAACGGCGTGGGCTTTGACATGGCCTACTCGGCCAAGCTTTTCAGCAACTTTCAGCGCCTGCACACCGAGCCGGAATTTGCCGGCGCCGGCCTGGGGCTGGTCACGGTGCACCGGATCATCACCCGCCACGGCGGCACGGTGTGGGGCGAATCGTCGCCGGGGCAAGGCGCCAGGTTTTGCTTCACCCTGGGCCCAGCGCCCGCCTAGCCCCAATACTGTTCGCTTAACCGTTCGGGCTGAGCCCGTCGAAGCCTGTTTGCGCTGGCACGCCCCTTCGACAAGCTCAGGGCGAGCGGAGTGATAGCGCTTAAATAAACACCATTGAGCCTATCCCGCCTCAGGCGTGATCGCTTCCGCATAGTCATAGAGCGCACCCAGAATCGCCTCGCCCTTGTCGTCCGCCGTCGCTGCCAGCGTATCGATGGCGGCAAACAGCGCGTCCACGTTGCGCGCCCCGCCCTCGCCTTCGAGCAGCCGCGCCGCGCGATGCGCCTCCCAGCGTTCGCTTTCATCCGGTGTCAGGGTTTGCGGGAAATTGCGGGCGCGGTAGCGAAACAGCAGCTCTTCGAGCCGGTCGTCGTCGAAGCCGGTGCGGCTGTGGGCGAGTTCGGCCGGTGAAAGCGCGCGCAACTGGTTCAGGCGGCGCCGGTCGGCGTTGTTGATGAAGCCGCCGTACAGGTCGGCGTCCACATCGGGCGTAGCAGCCTGGGGCCGTTTGAAGACGTCGGGCCAGAGGGCGCTCATGTCGGGCAAGGCGGCTGCTTTTTCCGCGTGGCGCATCGCTGCTGCCATGTCGATGCCCCAGCGCGCGGCCATCGCGACGCTCAGCGTCTGCAGCTTGCCAACCACCATTGGCGATTTGTTGAGGTGCACGGATTTGAGCGGCAGGCGCTGCACGCCTTCGGGCAGGTCTGCCGATTTGGTGAAGAGGCGCAGGCGCAGCGTTTCGACATCGAGCGCATGCAGCTCGCTCGGGTCATGCGCCAGATCCCAGGCGAGGATTTCGTTCTTGTTGAAGGGATGCGTGGCGAGCGGCCACATGACGGCCAGGCAGCCGCGCTCGGGCGGGAACATGCCCGACACATGCAGGAAAGGCCTGGCGTTGCCGGGGCTGGCCGGCAGGCCCAGCTCGGCGGCTACGCGGTCCTTCTTGTGCAGACCGAGGCAGAACTCGAACAGTTTGGGCTGCGCGTTGCGGATCAGCCGGGCCAGCGCGATGGTGGCGCGCACGTCTGAAAGCGCGTCGTGCGCGGCTTCGTGCGCCAGGCCGTTGGCGGCCGTCAGGTCGGTGAGCTTGAAACTGGGCCGCAGGGCGCCGGGCTCATTGGGGCGGCGTTCGTCAGGCTTGGTCGGCCAGTGCACGCCCTCGGGCCGCAGCGCATAGGCCATGCGCACCACATCGAGCAAGTCCCAGCGGCCGCAGTCGTTTTGCCATTCGCGGGCATAAGGGTCCATCAGGTTGCGCCAGAGCATGAAACGCGTGAACTCGTCGTCAAAGCGAATGGTGTTGTAGCCAACGCCGATGGTGCCGGGCTGCGCAAGCGCCGCCTCGATCTGCGCGGCAAAAGCATGTTCGGGCACACCGCGCTCCAGGCACATCTGCGGCGTGATGCCCGTGATCAGGCACGAGGCCGGGTCGGGCAAATAATCGTTGGCGGGCTGGCAATACAGGTTCAACGGCTCGCCGATCTCGTTCAGGTCGGCATCGGTGCGAATCGCGGCAAACTGCGATGGCCGGTCGGTGCGCGCATTGATGCCGAAGGTCTCGTAGTCGTGCCAGAGAAAGGTGTGGAAGGGTTGCGCGGCCATAGGGTGACGTGGTGAGGTTATTTTTTAAGTCAAATCGGCCTGCAGCCCAGGTAATATCTGCGCGAGCAGCTATCATTTTAATAGCGGAACGAAAAAGGCCGGTAGCGCAATGCTACCGGCCTTTGGAACGTCCGAAAGCTGTCTCCGGCGTTCAGTTCGTTTCGGCGGCCTCGGCTTCGGGCTTGGCCTTGCCTTCTTTCTTCGGCAGCGGCTGAATGTCAAGCTGGACCTCGCCGGTTTCCACGCCCTTCTCGTCGGTGGTCACTTTCATGTCCACCGTCAGACGGCCACCATCGATCAGGCGCCCGAACAGCAACTCGTCGGCCAGGGCGCGACGGATGGTGTCCTGAATCAGGCGCTGCATCGGCCGCGCGCCCATCAGCGGGTCAAAGCCCTTCTTGCCGAGGTATTTGCGCAGCACGTCGGTGAAAGTGACTTCGACCTTCTTCTCGCCAAGCTGCGTTTCCAGCTGGAGCAGGAACTTGTCAACCACGCGCAAAATGACCGTCTCGTCGAGCGCCTTGAAGCTCACCACCGCGTCGAGGCGGTTGCGGAACTCGGGCGTGAACAGGCGCTTGATGTCGGCCATCTCGTCGCCGGCCTCGCGCGGATTGGTAAAGCCGATGGTCGCCTTGTTCATCGTCTCGGCGCCGGCATTCGTCGTCATGACGATGATGACGTTGCGGAAATCGGCCTTGCGCCCGTTGTTGTCCGTCAGCGTGCCGTGGTCCATGACCTGCAGCAGCACGTTGAAGATATCCGGGTGCGCTTTCTCGATCTCGTCAAGCAGCAGAACAGCATGCGGCTTCTTGGTGATGGCTTCGGTCAGCAAGCCGCCCTGGTCAAACCCGACATAGCCGGGGGGCGCGCCAATCAGGCGGCTCACGGCATGGCGCTCCATGTATTCAGACATGTCGAAGCGGATCAGCTCGATGCCCATGATGTAGGCCAGCTGCTTGGCCGCCTCGGTCTTGCCCACACCTGTAGGGCCCGAGAACAGGAAGCAGCCAATCGGCTTGTCGTCCTTGCCGAGTCCCGAGCGCGCCATCTTGACGCTGGAGGCGAGCACGTCAAGGGCCTTGTCCTGGCCGAACACCACGCTCTTCAGATCTCGCTCCAGCGTTTTGAGCTTGCCGCGATCGTCGTTGGACACATTGGCAGGGGGAATGCGGGCAATCTTGGCCACGATTTCTTCCACCTCGGTCTTGGTGATGATTTTCTTGCGCTTGTTGGCCGGCAAGATGCGCTGCGCAGCGCCCGCCTCATCGATCACGTCAATGGCCTTGTCGGGCAAATGGCGGTCGTTGATGTACTTGGCGCTGAGTTCGGCCGCAGCCTGCAGCGCTGCCACGGCGTATTTCACGCTGTGATGCTCTTCAAACCGTGATTTCAGGCCCTTGAGGATATCCACGGTTTCCTGCACGGTCGGCTCGACCACGTCGATTTTCTGGAAGCGGCGCGACAGGGCGGCGTCTTTTTCGAAAATACCGCGGTACTCGGTGAACGTCGTGGCACCGATGCACTTGAGCTGACCCGAACTGAGCGCGGGCTTGAGCAGGTTGGACGCATCGAGCGTGCCGCCCGAGGCTGCGCCCGCACCGATCAGCGTGTGGATCTCGTCGATGAACAAAATGCCGTTGGGCTTGTCCTTCAGGGCCTTCAACACGCCCTTGAGGCGCTGTTCGAAGTCGCCACGGTATTTGGTACCCGCCAGCAAGGCGCCCATGTCGAGCGAATAAACCTGCGCTTCGGCCAGAATTTCGGGCACGTCTTTTTGCGTGATGCGCCAGGCCAGGCCCTCGGCAATCGCGGTTTTACCCACGCCAGCCTCACCCACCAGCAGCGGGTTGTTTTTGCGGCGGCGGCAGAGGATTTGAATGACGCGCTCGACCTCGTACTGGCGGCCGATCAGCGGATCGATCTTGCCGTCCTTGGCGAGCTGGTTGAGATTGACGGTGAACTGCTCGAGCGGCGAGGCTTTTTCGTTCTTTTCGACGCCCTCTTCGTTTTCAGCCGCGCTCTCGCCAGCCTTGGTAGGCTCGGGCGGGTCGCTCTTCTTGATGCCGTGCGCGATGAAATTGACCACATCCAGGCGCGTCACGCCCTGCTGGTGCAGGTAATACACGGCATGGGAGTCTTTTTCACCAAAAATGGCAACCAGTACATTGGCGCCGGTCACTTCCTTCTTGCCATTGCCTGTGGATTGCACATGCATGATGGCACGCTGGATGACGCGCTGGAAGCCCAGCGTGGGTTGGGTGTCAACATCATCGGTACCCGCCACCTGCGGCGTGTTGTCCTTGATGAAATTGGCGAGCGACTTGCGCAGGTCGTCCACATTGGCGGAACAGGCGCGCAACACTTCAGCGGCACTCGGGTTGTCGAGCAATGCAAGCAGCAGGTGTTCCACGGTGATGAATTCGTGGCGCTGCTGGCGCGCTTCGACGAAGGCCATGTGCAAGCTGACTTCTAATTCCTGGGCAATCATTGACTTATCCTTTCGGCTTGCTGCGTTACTGCTAACTTGACTTTAATACTTCACGGGCTCGTGAGGTGAATATTGGCAGGATTTTTCATAATTCAATGGGTTCGCTGACACATTGCAGCGGATGGCCATTTTTGCGCGCCGCTTCGGTCACCTGATCGACCTTGGTGGCGGCAACGTCCTTGGAAAAAACGCCACAAACCCCTTTGCCATCAAGGTGAATTTTCAGCATGATCTGCGTGGCGGTCTCGCGGTCCTTGTTGAAAAATTCCTGGATAACGACCACGACAAACTCCATCGGTGTGTAGTCATCGTTGAGCAGAACGACCTGGAACATCTGCGGAGGCTTGGTTTTTTGTGGACGACGCTCCAGAACGACCGACTCTCCGCCCCGGCCATCGTCGGGCCTGACAGCAGGCGCGGGCGGGCGGGCGGGTAACTTCTCGGGTGGTTTGGTTGCCATGGAAATCATTCTAGCGACCCGTCTGCCCGGCTGCACAACGTGGGGAGATTGGTGGTGGGAACGCTACATGCCCGGCGTGATGCATCAATGGCCGGGCGCGAACGGGACGAAAAAAAACCGCGCCGGAACCTGTTCTCCGGCGCGGTTGTGTGCAGTCAGGCCGAAGCCGATTACATATGATCGATCATCACCTGACCGAAACCGGAACAACTGACCTGCGTGGCACCTTCCATCAGGCGCGCGAAGTCATAGGTGACCTTCTTCGAATCGATGGACTTCTGCATGGAGCTGATGATCACGTCGGCGGCTTCAATCCAGCCCATGTGGCGGAGCATCATTTCTGCCGACAGGATTTCAGAACCAGGGTTGACGTAGTCCTTGCCGGCGTACTTGGGCGCCGTGCCATGCGTGGCTTCGAACATCGCGACGGTATCGCTGAGGTTGGCGCCAGGGGCAATGCCGATGCCGCCAACCTGCGCCGCCAGCGCGTCAGAAACATAATCGCCGTTCAAATTGAGCGTGGCAATGACGCTGTATTCCGCCGGACGGAGCAAGATCTGCTGCAGGAAAGCGTCAGCGATGCTGTCCTTGACGATGATCTCTTTGCCGGTCTTGGGATTTTTGAACTTGCACCACGGGCCACCGTCGATCATCTCCGCACCGAACTCCTTTTGCGCCAGCGCATAAGCCCAGTCACGGAAGCCGCCTTCGGTGAACTTCATGATGTTGCCCTTGTGGACAATGGTCACGCTCGGCTTGTCGTTGTCGATGGCGTATTGAAGCGCCTTGCGTACCAGACGTTCCGTGCCTTCGCTGGACACGGGCTTGATGCCGATGCCGGAAGTATTGGGAAACCGGATTTTCTTCACGCCCAGCTCATCCTGCAGAAACTTGATGAGCTTTTTGGCCTTCTCGCTACCCGACTCGAACTCAATGCCGGCATAGATGTCTTCCGAGTTCTCGCGGAAAATCACCATGTTGGTCTTTTGCGGCTCTTTCACGGGCGAGGGAACGCCTGAAAAGTACTGGATCGGGCGCAGGCAGACATAAAGATCAAGTTCCTGGCGCAACGCGACGTTGAGGCTTCGAATGCCGCCGCCCACGGGGGTGGTCAGCGGTCCCTTGATCGACACCACGAAGTCCCGTACCGCGTGAAGTGTTTCTTCGGGTAACCAGACGTCAGGACCGTACACCTTGGTGGACTTTTCGCCAGCAAACACTTCCATCCAGTGGATTTTCTTCTTGCCGCCATAGGCTTTGGCGACTGCCGCATCGACCACTTTGAGCATCACCGGCGTAATGTCGGCGCCTGTGCCGTCGCCCTCGATGAAGGGAATGATCGGCTCGTCCGGAACATTCAGCGAGTTGTCGGCATTGACGGTGATTTTCTGGCCTTGAGCGGGCACTTTGATGTGTTGATACATGTCTGGGAGTCTCCGGTGAGCTTTCGTCACGCACTACTGAGCGCGTGACAAAGAGCGATTTAGGTAAAAACCCCTAAATTCTAGCCGGCAAAAAAATGCGCACCTGAAATTTAATGCAATGCCCGTGTCAACCACGCCCAAAGCACTGCCGTTACGGATGAGTCCACGAAATTTTCGGGGGCTTTTTTCCAATAACGTTATTGACAGGAAACTCCAAATGAACAAACTGCTTGCCGTACTGATTTCCACCCTGTTCGCTACCGGCGCCTTCGCCGCTTCGCACGCTGGCGCTCCTATGGCTGCTCCTGCTGCCGCGCCTGCCGCTGCTGCAGCACCTGCTGCTGAAGCCAAGCCAGCCATGGCTGCCGAAGCCAAGAAGCCAATGGCCAAAAAGAAGAAAGTTTCGAAGAAAGCTAAAGCTAAAGCAGCTGCAGCCGCCAAGTAATCACTGGCGACTTCGGTCAAAAATGCCCGCCCTGTGCGGGCATTTTTTATGGGTGTCGTATATGCTGACAACCTGATCCCCATCCGTACATGCCATGCTCCTCACAACCGCCGCTGATCGCACCTCCCCCGTGCCGCCCCTGAAAACCTGGCTGCGCCCGCTTGCGCTGCTCGTGCTGATGTTTCCAGCCTTGGCCTCGGCGCAGGACATACCCCAGCTCAACCTTGAGCGGACAACCATCACGGCGGGCATGCACCTGATCGACGCGCAGGTGGCGCAGACCCCGGAACAACGCGAGATCGGGCTCATGCAGCGCAAAGAGATGCCACAACGCGAAGGCATGATTTTTATTTTCGACCGGCCCGGCCAGCAATGCTTCTGGATGAAAAACACCGTCCTGCCCCTGACGGCCGCTTTTGTGGCCGACGACGGGACCATCGTGAACATGGAAGACATGAAACCGCAAACCACCGACCCGCACTGCTCGGCTGAGCCGGTTCGCTACGTGCTTGAAATGAACCGCGGCTGGTTTGCCAAAAAGGGCATCAAGGCGGGCAGCAAGCTGGGCGGCCCGCTTTTCGGCGCAAAACGCTAAGCGCAACTTGCGCCCATGAAAAAAGCCGACGCGATGTCGGCTTTTTCGTTCGCACACCCAAAACTCAGGCGAAATTGGCTTGGGCAAAGTCCCAGTTGACAAGGTTCGACAGAAAGGTCTCGACAAATTTGGGCCGCTGGTTGCGGTAATCGATGTAATACGCATGCTCCCAGACATCGACCGTCATCAGCGCCTTGTCGCTTGTCGTCAAGGGCGTTCCGGCCGGGCCGGTATTGACGATGTCCACCGTGCCGTCCGCCTTTTTGACCAGCCAGGTCCAGCCAGAACCGAAGTTGCCCACGGCCGACTTGACAAAGGCTTCCTTGAAAGCAGCGTACGAGCCAAACTTGGCGTTGATGGCGGTAGCCAGCGCACCGGTGGGTTCGCCACCGCCCGAGGGCTTCATGCAGCTCCAGAAAAAAGTGTGGTTCCAGATCTGCGCCGCGTTGTTGTACACGCCACCGCTGGATTTTTTGACGATTTCCTCAAGCGTCATCGACTCAAACTCGGTGCCCTTTTGCAGGTTGTTCAGATTCACCACGTAGGCATTGTGGTGCTTGCCATGGTGGTATTCAAAGGCTTCCTGGCTGTAGTTGGGCGCCAGCGCGTCAATCGCGTAAGGCAGTGGGGGGAGCTTGTGTTCCATGATTTTCCTCGTGGTGATAAATAACTGGATAAAGGGTGTCAGATGGTGTGATCCCGGAGCACCCGACTTTACAGAACATTGTAAAAACTAAATCAGTCGCGGTGCCAAGACCGTCAAATCGACCTCGCCATCGGCAAGGGTAGCGCGCAGTGCCTGCCCCGGATGCGTCCCCTGCACTGTCGAGATGGGGACGCCGTGCATGTCTGCCAGCCAGGCGTAACCGCGTTCAAGCACTAGCTGGGGGTCGAGCAGCTGCAGCCGCAGTTGCGCCCGCTCCGTGCGCTGCCTTGCAGTCGTCAGACCACGCTTGAGCGCCCTTGGCAGCAATGTTTCCAGCGTCTGGGTCCTGAGCGATTCGCTGCGCAGCGCCGCGCGGGCGAAATGCCTGAGCGACTGCGCCAGGCCGCTCAGTCGCGCCTGCTGGCGGGTTACGAGATGCGACGGCCGGCTCACACGGGTTTCCGCACGATCAAGCCGCTGGCTGTGCGACTGCATCTGGCGGTCCACTGCGTCCTGGAGCCGCGAAAACATCAGATCCAGCGCGCCCAGCCAGACGCGCTGCGGCTCGGCACACAGTTCGGCCGCAGCCGTCGGGGTCGGGGCACGCACGTCGGCGCAAAAATCGGCGATGGTGAAATCCGTTTCGTGACCCACGCCGCAAACCACAGGCATCGGCGAGGCCACAATCTGACGCGCGAGCTGCTCGTCATTAAAGGCCCACAGGTCTTCCATCGCCCCGCCCCCGCGAACGAGCAGCAGCACATCGACCTCGGCACGCTGACCGGCTGTTCGGAGAGCCTCGCGCAATTGGCCCGCCGCCTGGCCGCCCTGCACGCTGGCGGGGTAGATCACCACCGGAATATGCGGGACGCGTCGCTGCAAGGCCGTCACCACATCGTGCAGCGCGGCGGCGCCCAGTGAGGTCACGACGCCAATCGCACGGGGCATCATCGGTAACGGTCGCTTGCGCGCTCCGTCGAACAGTCCCTCCGTTTCAAGCTTTGCCTTGAGCGCCAGAAACTGCTCGAAAAGGTCCCCCTTGCCCGCCTGCTGCATCGACTCGACCACCATCTGGAGTTCACCCCGGGGCTCGTAAACGCCGAGCCGACCGCGCAGCTCAACACGTTGTCCATCGGCCGGGGAAAAATCGAGCAGGCTCGCCGCGCGGCGAAACATGGCACAGCGGATCTGGCCCTGGTCGTCTTTCAGCGAGAAATAGCAATGACCGCTGGCGGCACGCGAGAAACCAGAGATTTCGCCCTGGACGCAAACCGGATTGAAGCGTGCCTCCAGGCTGTCAGCGATGGCGCGAAGCAAGGCACCCACGGGCCACACCCGAAGGCGCGATGCTAGGCCCGCAGCACGGGCAAATTCGGGGCTGTCGGCCATTTCAGTCATCGGAAGTCCCGAGGCATGGCGGTCACGATTGCTCCACAGCACCTCCGCCAAGCCGGTGAGGCGGCCTTAGCCGCACTGGAAACTCTCATGATTCGGTGCAACCCGTTGATTTGCAACAATTTATCGGTGCCTAAAATTTGGTCGATGTGTCCAATACGCTGCCTGGCGTACGTTTCGGGCGATTCGGAGATGAGTTGCTCACAAAGTTATCCACAACTTCTGTGGGTTAAGTCTTACAGGGCGGTCACGCAACACCCTGCAAAACAAGTTCGCTAAAGGCCCCTGAGCAACACAGGCCGTAGGCCATAATTCACACAAATTGTTTGCCTGGAGATGTGTTTTGTTTTCGATCATACAAGCGGCAGGGTGGCCCATCTGGCCCCTGGTGGCCTGCTCCATCATTGCTCTTGCGCTGGTATTCGAGCGTTTCTCCAGCCTCAAAATCCCGAAAGTCGCGCCGCCCAAATTGACCGACGAGGCCATCACGGTGTCGCGCAACGGTATTCCCGGTGCCGAAGTGGTTCGCCAGCTGGAGCAAAATTCGCTGCTTGGCGAGGTCCTGGCGACCGGGTTTCGGAGTCTGAACGCCAACCCGCGCATCACCGAGGCTGACCTGCGCGCCGCGCTCGAAGGGGCGGGTCGGCAAGCGGCCCACAAGCTCGAACGCTACCTCGCGGCCCTGGCCACGATAGCCTCAGCCGCCCCCCTGCTCGGGCTGCTGGGAACCGTGATTGGCATGATCGAGATCTTCGGCTCGCAAGCCGGCTCCGGCGGTTTGAACAACGCGGCAGGCGGCAACCCCGCGCAGCTTGCACAAGGTATTTCGATCGCGCTTTACAACACGGCTTTTGGCTTGATCGTGGCGATACCGTCACTGATTTTCTGGCGCTACTTCCGGGCCCGGGTCGACGGCTACCTGCTGACCATGGAACTGGCCACAGAGCGGTTTGTGCGGCACTTGAACACCCTGCGCAAGTAACCGCATGTACGGAACTCCCATGGTTTTCAATACACGGCATGCGCTTGCCTTTGATGGCCGGGCCCTGCTTCGCCCACGTCCTCCGCGCGGCAACTACTCGCCCATGGTGGCTGGAGTTCGCCCTTGAACTTTCGTCCACACCCCCATGATGAACCCGAGATCAACCTGATCCCGTTCATCGATGTGCTGCTCGTGGTGCTGATTTTCCTGATGCTGTCCACCACCTACAGCAAATTCACGGAACTTCAGGTCAAGCTGCCGGCAGCCGATACGGACCAGCAGCGCGACTATCCGAAGGAAGTGATCGTGGCCGTCAGCAGTGATGGCCGCTACATGGTCAACAAGGCGCTGGTCGAAGGGCGCAGCATCGAAGCCCTGGGCACCGCACTGGCCGACGCGGCGAAGGCTGGCAAGGACAGCGTCGTCATCATCAGCGCCGACGCCAACGCGACCCATCAATCCGTCATCACGGTGATGGAAGCAGCCCGGCGCCAGGG
>NCGI01000521.1 GCA_002256925.1 Polaromonas sp. 28-63-22 | reverse complement strand
GGTGCCCATCCGGGCTGGTTTTCGAATTTGTAGCGGTTGACCAGGCCAGA
Source organism: Polaromonas sp. 28-63-22 (assembly GCA_002256925.1). GTDB lineage: Bacteria > Pseudomonadota > Gammaproteobacteria > Burkholderiales > Burkholderiaceae_C > Polaromonas. Next base: position 962 of record NCGI01000521.1, on the reverse strand, counting down.
CCACGGGTAGGCGTAGCCGACGGCGGCGAACGACTGGTCCAGCGGCGGCGGCTGCAGCAGGCAGTCCATGCACATCCCGGGGCTGGTCCGCAGCCCCATCGACAAGTCTGCGGGCAGGGTGATGGCGCACGTCTGGCAGCGCGGTTGTGGCGACGCGAAGCGGGCGATGCAGGGCTGGCAAACCGGCTGCGTCGGCCAGCTGCGGCAAACCTCGCAGCGGCTGGCCAGAGGAGGCCAGCGGGGCGACAAAAGGGTCCGGTCAAGAAGGCGCGCGAACATCGGATCAATATACTCGACCCCTTCTTGTCTCTTCGCCGTTCATGCCAGCTTCGCAAACCCCGCCCACGATTGATCCGGTTGCCACCAGCCGGTGGCAGCGCGTGGCACCCCTGTCTCCACCGTGGTTGCACGAAGAGGTGGGCCGCCGAATGCTGGAGCGTCTGCAGTGGATCAAGCTCCAGCCCCGGTCATGGGCGCACTGGGGCGCGCTGCGCGGTGGCCTGCTGGCCCACGCCGCGCTGACCCGGATCTATCCCGATGCCGCATGTTTTGTGGTGGAAGCCCAGGCAGAACGTGCGCAGACAGCTACTAAAAAGATAGCTAAAGCATGGTGGAATCCGCGCGCCTGGGTTTCCCCCGCCGTTCGTTTCGAGGCGCCGGCGGCCGGCAGCGTGGACATGTTGTGGGCCAATATGGCGCTTCACGAGACGGCAGACCCGCAGGCCTTGCTGGCAAGCTGGCATGCGGCGCTCAAGGTCGATGGTTTTCTGATGTTTTCCTGCCTCGGGCCCGACACCGCGCGCGAACTCCGGGCCGTCTATGCGGCATTGGGCTGGCCCCCCGCAGCGCATGAATTGACCGATATGCACGACTGGGGCGACATGCTGGTGCAAACCGGTTTCGCCGAGCCGGTGATGGACATGGAGCGCATCACCCTGACCTTTGACACGCCCGCGCGTCTG
>NCGI01000001.1 GCA_002256925.1 Polaromonas sp. 28-63-22 | reverse complement strand
GTCGTGGGCTCCACTGCCTTTGGCTGGATCGGCTCTCTTCAGCACCTGGGAAACAACTTCAGCTTCTGGATCGGTAACCAGGGCCTCGAATTCACCAGCATGGGTCGTATCTGGCAGATCCTTCTGTTTGTCGGCCTGCTTTTCTGGGTGTTGTTGCTGGGCCGCGGTCTTATGCCAGCCTTGAAAACCCCTTCGGAAAGCCGGGGCCTCATTGCGATGGTGTTTCTTGCCGCGTTGTGCATTGGCGGCTTCTACGCCACCTCGCTCACCTGGGGTCAGAAAACCCACTATTCGATGGTCGAGTACTGGCGCTGGTGGCTTGTCCATCTGTGGGTCGAGGGCTTCTTCGAAGTGTTTGCCACTGCGGTCATTGCGTTGCTGTTCACCCGTCTGGGCCTGATTCGCGCGGTCACGGCCAACAGCGCCATCGTGCTGGAAACCATCGTGTTCCTGTTCGGCGGCATTCTGGGGACCTTGCACCACCTTTATTTCACCGGAACCCCCACCTTCGTCATTGCTATCGGGGCGATGTTCTCGGCACTGGAAGTGGTTCCGCTGGCCATGATCGGCATTGAAGCGTGGCGCAACTACGGGCGTTCCAAATCGGCGCCCTGGGTGCAAACCTACAAATGGCCGATCATGTGCTTTATTGCTGTGGGCTTCTGGAACGTGGTGGGCGCCGGCCTGCTGGGCTTTAGCATCAATACGCCAATTGCGCTCTATTACATGCAGGGCATGAACATGACGGCGGCGCACGGCCATGCGGCGCTGTTCGGCGTGTACGGCATGCTGGGAATCGGTTTGCTACTGTTCTGCCTGCGTGGACTGTCGCCGCGCGAAGCCTGGTCGGACCGACTGGCGCAGCTGATGTTCTGGTCGCTCAATATAGGCCTTGCCACGATGGTGTTCATGTCGCTTGTTCCGGCCGGTATCTACCAGGCCTGGGCCAGCATCACCAAGGGCATGTGGTTTGCCCGCTCGCCCGCAGTGGTTCACTCGGCGTTTATGGAAACCCTGGTCTGGATGCGCGTGCCGGGCGATGTGGTGTTTGCCATGGGAACTGTGTTTCTGGCCTGGTTTGCGATTCGCCTGCTACGCGGTGGTCGCGAGAGTCGTCTGGCTCTGACAGGTCAAGAGGTTATCTCATGACGGACTGAGACGGGATACGGGCGCCATGCCGCTGATTCCGTGACGCCGCAAGAGCTGGTTGTGGTGATGACCGAGTGGTTCAGCGAAGCATGCTCCTCGATTTCCGGCGCCTGTATTCAAAGCGTCAAAATTAGCTGGTAGAGTGCCTGGACTCATGGAACTCGCCCGGCTACGCGCTCATGCGCACAAACGTTTTGCCTGGTTGCTGGCGCTTGTCTTGTTGCTGCCGGCCGCACAGACCTTTGCTGCGTTGCATGTGTTGTCGCATGTCCCGACAGTGCAGACCGCCCAGGCCGATACGGCGGACGTCACGCATCTGGTTGACCAGAAGGTCTGCGATGTTTGTCTGGCGGCGATGGCCATTGCTGGCGGCGCGCCGCCCGTAGAGTCGTTCAACTATCTGCAAATTGCTGGCCCCGACACCGCACAAGAGGTGGAACGGTTCCAGGCGTTTTTTCCTGTTCCCGCACAGGTCTACGAAAGTCGCGCTCCACCGCTCACTCCCACCTGACTTCGATTCCGGATTCCGAACCGTGCCGCGCACGCCAGGAATGCCTTCCTCAATGTCATCTTCTGGAGTGAACCATCGTGCACAAGTTAATGCCTGTGAGCATCGCGCTCGCGCTGGCTGGGCCGCTACACGCCTTCGCCGATAGCCAAACCGCAACCCCATCCGACCTGCAAGGTCTCAGGCAGGAAGTCGCCTCCATGCGCGCCGCCTATGAAGCAAGATTACGGGCCCTTGAGCAGCGCCTTCTGGCGGCCGAAAAAGTTGCTGACCAGGCGCTAGCTTCCAAACCTGTGGTTGCTGGGGAACCTGGTGACTTGGCATCTGTAGCGGCACCGCCTTCCTTACCCACCGCACCGCCAGCAGCATCGCTTTCTCCTGCGGGCAGTGCAAACGCTTTCAATCCCGCCATCTCTCTCATCCTCGCCGGGGGCTACACCCGTACGTCGCGGGATCCTGCCAACTACCGCATCACGGGTGTTGCCTTGCCTGTGGGACAGGTTGCCGGGCCACGCTCGCGCGGCTTCAGTCTCGCGGAATCAGAGCTCGGTTTGTCAGCAAATATCGACCCCTGGCTGCGTGGTGTGGCGACCATTGCACTGGGCTCTGATAACAGTGTGTCGGTTGAGGAGGCATTTGTTCAAACGACCTCGCTGGACCACGGCTTGACCCTCAAGGCCGGTCGTTTTTATTCAGGGATCGGCTACCTCAATCCGCAGCACGTTCATACCTGGGATTTTGCTGACAACCCGTTGGCCTACCGGGCCTTCCTGGGCGGCCAGTACGGTGATGACGGCCTGCAACTCAAATGGCTGGCGCCCACTGATCGCTACATTGAATTGGGGTTGGAGCTTGGCCGGGGGCGCGCTTTTCCCGGCAGCGACACTGGACGAAACAGCGCGGGCATGACAGCGCTGACTGCCCACATCGGCGGTGATATCGGCGACAGTCAGAACTGGCGCGCGGGACTTTCCCGTTTGTCCACCAAGGCTGGCGATCAGAACGTTTCCGCCGTCAACGCCGCAGGTGGTTTGGTCACCAACGCATTTAGCGGCAATACCACTGTCTGGGTGGTGGACGGTGTCTGGAAGTGGGCACCCAACGGCAACGGCGCGAAGACCAATTTCAAACTGCAGGGAGAATATTTGCGAAGCACCCGCCGGGGCAGTCTTGTTTATGACTTGGGCGGTGCCAACGTTCCCGACGCTTATCGGTCGGCACAGTCGGGATGGTATGTGCAGGGCGTTTACCAGTTCATGCCACGCTGGAGGGTAGGCCTGCGCACGGAGCGGCTGAACCCTGGCTCGCCAGACTTCGGTCTCAACGCGGCGTTGCTTTCGGGCAGCAACTACAAGCCAGGAAAAAACACCCTCATGCTCGACTACAACCCCAGTGAGTTTTCACGCGTACGGCTGCAGTTTGCGCAAGATCGCGCGCAACAGGGCGCGGTGGATAACCAGATTTTCCTGCAGTACCAGATGAGTCTGGGCGCCCACGGCGCCCACAAATACTGAATTGACATGCTACGAAAGCGTCCATCATGAATCAAAGAACCCTATCTCACATCCTGGCCGCCCTGCTGGTGCTGCTGACCGTTCCTGCCCATGCGGCTTTGCGGGTTTTTGCCTGCGAGCCCGAGTGGGGGGCACTGGCTCGGGAACTCGGCGGGGATCTTGTCGATGTCACCGTGGCCACCAGCGCGTTGCAAGACCCCCATCAGATTCAGGCCAAGCCCAGCCTGGTCGCGCGAACGCGCAACGCTGACCTGGTCGTTTGTACGGGGGCCGAACTTGAAGTCGGCTGGCTACCCGTGCTGCTACAACAGTCAGGCAACGCAAAAGTGCAGCCCGGACAACCAGGCAACTTCGCCGCAGCTGATTTTGTGCGCAAGCTTGACCTGCCCAATCAGCTTGACCGCTCCCAAGGCGATGTGCACGCGGCCGGAAATCCTCACATACAGACGGACCCGCGCCGCATTGGTCAGGTGGCGATGGCTTTGAGCGCGCGCCTTCAGCAATTGGACTCTGCCCATGCGCCGGCTTACGCGACGCGCCTGAAGGACTTTTCGCAGCGATGGCAGCAGGCAATCAGCCGCTGGAGTTTGCAGGCTGCGCCGCTGAAGGGTGTGGTCGTCGCTTCCCAACACAAGTCTTTTGTTTACATGTACGGCTGGCTCGGGCTTGTGGAGGCGGCGGTGCTGGAACCCAAACCAGGGGTTGAGCCTAGCGCTGCGCATTTGCAAGCCGTACTTGCCTCCATCAAGAACCCAGCGCCTCGCATGACCCTGTATGCGGCTTACCAGGACCCAAAGGCTGCGCAATGGCTGAACAGGAACGCGGGCGTGCCGGCGGTGAAAGTGCCGTTTACGGTGGGTGGCACCGACGGCGCCAAAGACCTGTTCGGTCTGTTTGATGACACTCTGTCACGTCTGCTGACGGCACTGGCCAGGTCATGAATTGGAGCGCACTTGACTGGGGGATTCTCGGCCCCGCCTTTATCGCAGGCATTCTGGTGTTGGCAACCCACGTACCGCTGGGCACGCAGGTACTGGATCGGGGTATTGTCTTTATCGATCTGGCCATCGCGCAGATTGCGGGCCTTGGCGTCATCGCTGCGGACGCGATGGGCATGCCGCAGGGAGGCGTTGCCGTGCAGGCGGCAGCAGTCAGCGCGGCCCTGCTCGGTGCTTTGCTATTGACCTGGACCGAGCGCCGCAATCCTAAACAGCAGGAGGCGCTGATTGGCGTCATATTTGTGCTGGCCGCATGTGCCGGCATTCTGCTTCTGGCCAGCAATCCGCATGGTGGCGAGCATTTGAAGGATTTGCTGGTTGGTCAAATCCTCTGGGTCAATACGACGCAACTGCTGTGGCTTGCGGGCGTGTCGGCTGTGATCTTGCTTGCCCTATGGCTGGGTTGGGTGCAAAAGCTCGGGCGTTTCGGTTTTTATGCCGTGTTCGCGCTTGCGGTCACCGCTTCGGTTCAGGTGGTGGGGGTGTACCTGGTGTTCTCCAGTCTGATTATCCCGGCCTTGGGGACCGGGAGCCTGCGTGGTCCACGCCGAACCGCTGTAGCGTTGGCAATCGGCATAGCGGCGTACGCCATCGGGCTTGCCTTGTCCGCCGTGCTGGATCTTCCGTCGGGAGCGCTGGTGGTTTTGGCGCTGGCGGCATGTGCTTCGATGAGCGCGCTGGTGCTTCGTTCGGTCCGGTCAACGCGCTGACCGGCGCCTCTTCGCGGGAAGATATGGTTCGATAGTCCTCCGCTTGATCGTGGGCTGCGCATCCCGGGGCGATCACCTGCGACAAGGCGCTATGCAATGTTTAGTCGTTTGAACAGCGGAATCTTCACGACCGCCAGCAGCGCGCCGAAGCCCACGGCCGCGCCAAGCGTGCCCGCCACGAGCGCAGTCGGCAGCGGTGACATGAAGGTTCCAGTGACCGCCAGAGTGCTGACGATCAGGACATTGGCCAGCGACGACAGGTTGAACCACATGCTTGGGCGAGACCATAGCCGCTGGCGTTCACGGATCGCGTATAGCGTTGTCTGGCTGCCAAAAACCAGGGCGAGAAGTGCCAGCGTATCGAGCGGTGCAGCGCCAAGCTTCAACGTGAAATGACCGTAAGCCAGAACGGCCGAACAAAAGAGCAGCAGGCCAAGCCCTGTGACACCGCCTGCCAGGGTCAGGTTGCCGATTCGCCAGACGTTGGGCTGCGGCGACGGGTGCACCTTGTCCGTCGTCAGCGACATGGTCAGGAAATCGCCAGTCACCATGATGATGACCATCAGCATGGGTGTCAGGATCGCATGGCCGGTCATCACCAGGCCGACCGCCAGGAACAGTACGGTCGCAATCTTTTTGAGGATGGTATTGAGGGTATAGGTCAGGATGCGCTGGAAGGTGATGCGGCCTTCCTTGACGGCGGCCACGATGCCCACCAGCCCGGCTTGGGTCAGCACCATGCCGGCGGCTGACTTGGCCACGTCGGTCGCTGTTGATACGGCAATGCCCATTTGCGCCTGGCGCAGCGCCGGTGCGTCATTGGCGCCGTCGCCGCACATGCCGACGATGTGGCCCCCTTTTTGAAACGCCTGCACGAGCTGGTATTTGCCCTCTGGAAGTACGCCGGCAAACACCGCGAACTCTTCAGCGCGGACCCGGTCGGGAATGGGGCCTGGCGGCGAGACGGCACCTTCCAGTCCCACCGCGCGCGCCACGATGGCGGCTGTCGCTGCGGCATCGCCTGTCACCATCACCGTGCGCACACCCAGCGTGTGAAGCTCGGTGATCAGCGCCGCCGAGTCGGCACGGGGTGGGTCGCTGAGGGCAATCATGCCGGCGAGCTTCAATGCGGCAGGGGGCCCCACCGCCACGGCCAGAACCCGGAAGCCTTTCGCCTGAAGTTCATTCGCCGCAGCAGACGCATCGGGCGAGGCTTGCGTGAGACCGGCGACGGCTGCGAAAGCCCCCTTCACGACACGCAGCGCGGCGCCGCTCGAATCGGTCACCGTAGCCTCGGCCATCTTGGTAGCGGGATCGAACGGTAAGAACTTGTTCAGCTTTGGCAGATCGGGCAAGGCGCTGTGCACGGCGGCGGCGCGAATCGCACCATCCACCGGATCCTGCCCGCCGTCCGAGCTCGCCAGCGCCGCCATTCCCATGACGTGCGCTTCGTCGAAGCCCGGCAACGGGTGGATGGTGGTCACCTTCAGTTCGTTGTTGGTCAATGTGCCCGTTTTGTCGGCGCACAGGACATCCATGGTCGCCGCTTCGTCGACCGCAGACAGCCGCGTCGGCAGGACGCCCAGCTTGGCCAGCGCCTTTGCACCGATCGCCGCCGCCAGGGTAAAGGTGGCCGGCAGCGCTACCGGGATCGATGCGAGCACCGCCGTCAGCACGAGGGGGATGATTTCGGCAAACGGCATCTTGAGAAAGTAGGCATACCCCACCAACGCTGCGATGACAACGCCATTGAACAGCGCGAGATTGCGCACCACGCGCAGCACCGCTTTCTGCTGGGAGCTGATCACGTGCGCGGTGCGCACCAGCTCCGCCGTACGGCCAAACTTGGTGCGCACGCCGGTTGCCGTGACTTGCGCCAATGCTTCACCACGTCGTACCAGCGCCCCGGCGAAGGTCTGCAGGCCAGGGCCTGCTTCAATGGGTACCGACTCACCGGTGAGCATGGACTGGTCGAGCAGGACGGAGCCCTCCCGCAAGCGCACGTCCGCGGCCAGCACTGCGCCCAGTGAAAGTTTGACGATGTCGCCCGGAACCAGCTCGGCGGCCGGAACGATTTTCCAGGCACTGTCGCGACGCACCGAAGCGTTCAGCGCAAGCCGCGATCGCAGCGCGGCCAGCGTGGCCTGCGCCCGGCCCTCCTGAACAAAGCCGAGGACGGCATTGAAGAGCAGCAGCCCTGCAATGATGGCCGCCTCAAGGTACTTGCCGAGCCCCAACTCCAGCACGATGGCAGCTTCAAGCATCCACGGGACCGGCGCCCAGAGCTTGCCCAGTGCCCGTCGCAACGGACGCTGGGCAGTATCTGCCACCGAGTTTGGGCCAGCCTGGTCCAGCCGGCGGCGAGCCTCGTCGCTGGAAAGACCCTCCGGCGGGGTGTCTGCGGGGGCAGCCGGATCAAGGGTGGGGGCTGGTGCGTCATGCGGGCTGGACGGGGTCATGGGTGTACTCCCTGGATGAATAACGGTCGGGGGGCTGATAAACGGCGGTGGCTTTGTGCTTGTTGGTTGGATCTATCCGATGGACGGTAGGTGCAGTGTTCATCCATGGTTGGCTTCGGTGCTGGCGTCGAGTGCGCCGAAAAAACGCCAATAAAGAATCAAGTACAGCCCCTGCAGCGCAGCCGCGAGCAGAAACGGGGTGATGAAGTAGCCTGCATGGATGAGCGTTCCGCCCACGACAGGGCCGACTGCACGCGGTAGTTGCAGCGACAGGTCCTGGACGCTAGCGGCAAATCCGCGGCGCTCGGCGCGGGTGAGCCCTGCCGCAACCATCTGGCGCGAGCCAGCCGTACCCTGATTGAAGGCGGCCCGCAAGGCGTACAGCGCTGCCGCAATGCCGAAAACCGGCATAAACGGCGTGACCACCAGCAGCCCTACGCCGATCAAATTCATCGAGATCACCGAACGCACCGCGCCGAAGCGCTGGCTGAGCCGGCCGCTCACTACCGAGCCTGCAGCGGCAAGGATAAAGCTGGCGGCCAGCGCCTGACCGATCATGGCCGGGCTCTGGCCGAAGCGCCGTGCAAACCAGTAAGCCATCAACGGGCCGACGATGCCGATAGCCAGACCGTTCACGGCGTTGGTTAACGCGAGTCGGCGCAGTAGCCGGTTTTCGCGACGGGTCACGTTGGCGCCAGCACGCAGGTCGGCGTCCACTGTCTTGTCCGCTACAAGCGATGCGGGTACCCTCGCTTTGATGAGGAGCGCAATCGAGACCAGCGAGCCCGCCAGCGGCAGCAGAAACAACAGGCGATAGGTATCGACAACGGAAAAACTCCGCCCCAGCAAAGCCGGCAGCGCCACCATCGCTGCACCAGCGGCCATACCGAGAAAACCCAATGTGGCATTGAGTGCAAACGCTCGCTGTCGCAGCGTACCTTGAACCTCGCGGGCCAGCCACGCTTGTTCGACGGGCCCAAAAGGCCCAGCCGCGCCATTGGCGCCACGGCCAAAACCGGCGACGGTGGCGGCGACGATCAGAACCGCGTGGTTGCGCGTCAGGACTGCCGTCAACGCCGCCGCTGCCGCGACGACTTCATAGGCCAGCAGCAAGCCGCGCCGGCTATGACGGTCGCTGAGCGGTCCGACGATCAGCGTCATCAACGCACCGAAAAGCAGGCCGCTCATCAAGACCGTGCCGATTGCCGTGCCGCTGTAGTTAAGCGCATGCAGGTAGAGCGAGAAGCTGGCAACGGTGGCGCCCTGACCGACACTCCGCGCCGTTCGCACCGCCATCAGGAGGCGCACGTTACGCGGAAGTCGGGTCTCAATCATGGCGCGTTCAGCGCGGGCTCATCCACATTCAGCTTTCGGGCGAGTTGCGCTCGAGAATCCAGTAGATAACAGGCATCACGAGAAGTACCAGCGGAAGCTGAAGCGTGAGCCCGGCGATGATCGCCACTGCCAGCGGCTGCTGCATGGCCGAGCCTTGTCCAAGCGCGAGCGCCAGGGGCAACAGGGTGAGTATTGCGGCAACGGTCGTCATCGCTATCGGACGCATTCGGTTCTTGCCGGCCAGAATGATGCGTTCGAGGCGGCTCCCCGGGTCCTCTTTCGACAGCATCTCGTACTCCGAAAAGTAAAATACCGCCGCCTCGGTGACGATGCCCACAATCATCGTCATGCCCATCATCGAGGAGATGTTCAGCTCGACGCCAGCAACCCATAGGCCGATGAATACGCCTGAGATCGACAGCAGCGGAATGGCCATGATGGCCAGGGTGATGCGAAAACGCTCGTAGAAAAATAGAAGCAGCACGAAAACCAGCGCGAGCGCCGACAGAAACACGATGATCAGCCCCTTGAAGGCGATCTGCTGCTGCGCGTACAGGCCGCCGAACTCATAGGTGATCGTGGCCGGGACGAGCCCCGGCTGGGCGACAACCTTCTTCACGTCGGACATGACCGCGCCCAGCGAGCGACCAGCGATGCGACCGGTCACCGCGACCATGCGTTTGAGGTTGTCGCGGTCGATCTGCGGCTGTCCGGTGACCGCTGTAATCTTGGCGATCCGGGCCAGCGGAAACAGGTGACCATCGCTCGCCTTCAGGCGCAGGAGCCCGACGTCTTCGGGCGTACGACGCTCGCTGCCGGGAACCCAGACCCGCACACCAACCGTCTTCGGACCCTGCAACAGTTGCGTCGTCACGGTCCCGCTGAGGTAGCCGGCCAGTTGCCGGGTGGCCGCGTCGGGATCGACGCCCTCCAGCGCCGCGAGCGTGCGGTCGATGTGCACTTCGAGCGCGTCGCCGGCCGGGTTGATGCCGTTGCGCACCGCCACGACACCAGGGATTTTGCTCACCGCAGCGGCCACCTTGACGGCCAGCGCGCCGAGCTGCGCCTGGTCGTCAGAGAACAGCTTGATCTCGATAGGCTGCGGCACCGCAGTCAGGTCGCCGATCATGTCTTCCATCAGCTGTGCCATCTCTATACTGAGGCCAGGCACTTCGTTCTCGACGCGTGTGCGCACGTCCTGCATCACGGCGTCGATGGAGCGCCGTGGCGGCGGCTTCAGGCGTATGAAAAAGTCGCCGGCGTTGGCCTCGACCAGGCCACCGCCGAGCCCGGTGCCGGTGCGCCGCGAGAAGGTCTCGACCTCGGGCGTCTTGCTAACGATGGCCTCGACCTGGCGCAGCAACCGGTCAGTTTCGGAGAGCGCCGTGCCGGCGGGGCTGCGGTAGTCGAGAATAAAGCCGCCCTCGTCCATCGCCGGCATGAACCCGGAGCCGACGCGCTGGTAGGCGAGTGCGCCAAGCGCCAGCAGCGGCACGATGCCCAGCGCCAGCAACCATGGCCGGAACAACAGCCTGCGCAGCAGCGCGTCGTAGCGGGTATGCATCCAGTCGGTGGCGCGGCCGCCTTCCTTCTGGTTGGCGTCGCGATCATTCAGAAACCGGTCCCCTAGCAGTGGCACAGCGAGAAAGGCGACCAAAAAGGAGATGACAAGCCCGGAGGCCATCGTCAGAGACAGCGCCTTGAAGAACGCGCCCGTGACGCCGGTCAGGAACGCCAGCGGAATGAAGATCACGATAGTTGCCGCCGACGATCCGGCCAGCGGTGCTGCGAACTCTGCGGCTGCCGCCATGACTTTGCCGTGGTGTTCGCCCTCTGCGCCCCGCAAGCGTCGCACGATGTGCTCGATCATCACGATCGCGTCGTCGATGATCAGGCCCACGGCGGCAGCCATGCCGCCCAGGGTCATGATGTTGAAGTTCATACCCGCCACGTAGAGCAGAACCACCGTGGCCGACAGCACCGTTGGTACGACGACGATAGCGATTACCGTGATCTTCAGGTTGCGCAGGAAGGCGTAAAGCACGGCTGCAGCGAGCGCGATGCCGATCAGGATCGCGTCGCGCACGCTGGCGGCCGAGTCGAGCACGATCACGCTCTGGTCGTACCAGTTCGCGACCTTCACGTCGGACGGAATCAGCGCCTTCATTGCGGCCAGCTTCGCGCGCACGTCCCTGGCGATCTGCACGCTGTTGCTGCCGGGCTGCTGGTAGACCTGGAACAACACCGCGTCGCGGCTGTCGGCGGTGACCCGAATCCACTGCGGCACCGTCGAGCGCGTCACGCTGGCGATGTCGTCGAGGTGGATCACGCCGTTGCGGCCGGTGCGCACGATCGTCTGTCGAATTGCGTCGAGGTCGAGAAGGCGCGAGTCGCCGACGACAAGGTAGAGTTTGTAGCGGTCTTCGAGCTTGCCGACCGCACTCACCACATTCGCGGCGCTGAGCGCACGCGCCACGTCGTCAATCGACAACCCAAAAGCCTGAAGGCGCTGCGGTTCGACATCAACACGGTACTCCTCGATGGCGCCGCCGACGACCTGCACCCGCGCCACGCCGGTCGTGTTCGAGAGTTGCGGGCGAAGCTGAAATTGCGCCAGGTCGTACAGCTCGGTGAGCGAGCGCGTCGGTGAGGTCAGGCTGTAGGCGATGATCGGGAACGCGGTCGGGTCCATGCGCTTGACGGCGGTCTGCGTGCCAGGCGGCAGCGAGGGCAATATCTGCGTGATCGCGGCGCTGACCTGTAGCGTGGCCGACGCCATGTCCAGGCCCCAGCCGAAGTTGATCGAGATCTCGGCCGTGCCGCGACTCGTCGTCGAGCGTACTGACTCCACGCCGGGCACGCGCCGCACGGCCTCCTCGACAGGCGTGGTCACGAGCAGCAGCATTTGTTCGGCAGGCCGGTCGCCAGCGTCAAGCGAGATCACCACGCGCGGAAAGTCGACCGTCGGAAACAGTGACACAGCCATCCTTGTGGCGGTGTACAGCCCCACGGCAGCGACCAGCGCGAGCAGGAACAGGATGGAGCGGCGGTGGTCGGTGATCCACGCGCTGGGGATCATTTCGCCGCCTCACGCACGGCCATGCCGTCGGCGAGTTCGTAGTTGCCGAGCACGACCACCTGGGCGGCTGCGTCGAGCGGCCCGTCAATCGCCACCTGGCCGCGCGCCTCGATACCCGTCTTGACCGCCACCCGCTTGGCCTTGCCTCCGACCACCTGAAACACGTACCAGCCCTGGGCGTCGCGCAGCACCGCCTGACGCGGCACCGCGTAGCCTTCGAAGGTCTGCACCTGAATGTCGCCGCGCACGCGCATGCCCGGCAGCAGCCGCGCCGTGGCTGTGGCGGGCATCGCCACTACCACGTCGACGAGCTGGGTTTGCGGGTTGATCATGCCCAGTACCTGGGTCACGCGGGCGTCAACCGGCGGGTCGTTGCCGAACACTGACCGGACCTGCGCCCCCATGCCAGGCACGATGCGGCGGCTGTCCTCGGGTTCGATACCCAGATTCACGCGGCCTCCGTCACCGCGCGCCATCTGCAGCACGGGCGCGTTGGCCGCGACCGGGTCGCCCGGCGCGGCGTTCAGGGCGACCACGATGCCGTCGAACGGGGCGCTGATGCGCTGGGCGGGCGAGCCCGCCAGACGCAGCTGCGTGCGCAGCGCGAGTTCGGCATCGGTCAGCGTCTTGCGCGCCGCAGCGACCTGGGTTTGCGTGGCGAGTTGGTCCGCAAGCAGGCCCTCGACGCGCCGCAGTTCGGCCTGGGCATATCCGACGGTGGCGCGCGCCTGTTCCGTGGCCGCCATCGCGCTCGGATCGAGCGTCACTTCGGCCAGCAGCGTGCCGCGCTTGACTGTCTGGCCCGGGCTGACGAGGATGCGCTGTACTCTTGACGCCGACGGCACCGACAGCGTCTGTACTTGACTCGCTGCCGCCGCGACAACGCCGTAGCCGATCAGCGAGGCGCCGAGCTTCTGCCTAACCAGTGGTTGAGTCTGGACGAGCACGCTGGGCGCGATGGGCGTTGTGGGCGCCTGTTGTGCGGCCACGGGAAGGCACACAGAAAGGAACACTGCGAGCGCACCGGCGAACGGCGGGATTTGATGCTTTCGGGGAGAGGCGCGAAGCGTATGCGAATTCATGGTGCGGCAGACGTGGTAAGTGAGGGGTTGTCGGATGCGGTGGGCAGTGAGCCCCCAAGCAGCGTTTGCAAGGCAAGGTGCTGCTCTGCGATGGACTGGCGCAGCGCGGCAGCTTCCTGCCGCTTGGCAAGTACAGCAGCCTGCAGATTCGTGTAGGTCAGCACGTCGATCGCGTCAGCCTTGAAGGCTCGCTGTGCGGCGTCGGCGGCTGGCTCGAGGAAACGCAAACCTTCTTCGACCTGTCCAAGCCGGTCGCTCTGCGCTGGCAGGGCGAGCAGAATTCGTTCGATACCGGTCTGCGCCGCATCAAGGCGGGCCTGGTACTCGGCACGCAGCTTGGCGCGCGTGGCTGACTCGATCGCGATATTGCCGCGATTGCGGTTGAACACCGGCAGCGTCAGCCCGACCGTGAAGCCGCGCGTCTGTAACCCCGCCGTGTCCCGGGCCCGCGTCAGGCCCAGATTAAGTGCGGGGAACTGAGCCAGGATCGCCTGCCGCAAGCGCTGGTCCTGGGCCTCGTAGCCAGCCTTCAGCGCGAGCAGGTCGGGTCGGCGCTGCGGCAGGTCGTGCATCCGGGCAGCGACCGCTGCGGCGTTGACGGGAGCACCGCTCGTGGCGCCGTCAACCAGCTGGAGGCGGGTGCCGGCACGCAGCCCAAGCAAGGCATTCAGGTCTTCGAGGCCTATGTCACGGGTGCGACTGAGTTCGCTCAATTGCCGGTCGACATCATCAAGGGCCGTACGGTAGCCTGCTGCGGCGTCGATGGTCATGTCGCCGCGTGCCAGGGCGCGTCGGGCTTGCTCGAAGCGCGCATTCAACAGGGTTCGCTGCGCCCGCAGCAGCGCTTCGTTGCCCTCGGCCGCCAAGGCACGCGAGAACAGCAGCCGGGCCTGGCCGATTACCTGCCACTCCTGCCATAGCAGAGACAGCCGCGCACCCCTTAATTCGGAGCGGGCGGCCCGCTCCGCTGCGGGTCGCGTAAGCAGGCTGCTCAGATCGAAGCCCAACCCAAGGCTGAATGCGCTGGTCAATCCCGGCGCCGCACTAAACGGGAAGTCACGGCTCAGGCTGAGTTGCGGGTCCGGCAGCAGACCGGCCGCCAGTGCCTGCGCCTGATTGACGCCGAGTCCCGCACGGGCAGTGCGCAGGCCCGGATTGTTGGCAACTGCCAGTGTCGCTATCTCGATGCTGTCGAAACCATTGGAGGGGTCGAATCGGTGCGCCGGCCAGTCGTGTGGTCCAAGCGCCACAGGCTGCACGACCAACGTAGCCACGTCCGTGGCCAGGTCGCTCTGCGTCGGCAACGCAAGCGGGGCGTACGAGGTGCACGCAGCCATGGCAAGACTTGCGGCTGTGATCAGCATCGTCGCGCGGAAGAAAGTGCGTCGACCGGATGGATTTGGTTCGACCGCCTCGAAATTCACAATCTGTCGCATGGACCGGCTCCGTCGAATCGCTTGCATTTCACTCCAATTTGGTTGCCGTCAGACGCGGCTGTTTTTTGTGCCCTGGGATTTTTTGTACCAAGAGTATTCGGCCATGAGCTATCAGGCCCAAGCGGTCGCAGTCTAGCAAGCAAACTAGAAAAGCAAGCGTCACCGCCCCGGGGAACAACGCCGGCCGGAGCCAAACACCGAATCCCAGAAGTTCGTGCTGACGCCGAAATTGCACGGGACGTCTGCATGGTGATGGAGCGCGTGGCGCACTTTCGCATCAAATAGCCATGATCCACGGCGTACCTGGAGGTTGTGAACCGCGTAGTGCATGAATACGTACCAGAGATAGCCCATCATCAGGCCTGCGGTCACGCCGCCGGCAAGGTCCGGGCGGGTTTCGTGCGCAAGGGCCAGCCACAGGCCCAGAAACAGCGCCGCGCTGATCCAGCTCGGTGTACCGATCAAATCGAGCGGATGCGCGTGGTGCATGGCGTGCAGACCCTTGAAGGGCCGAATATGGTGCAAAACCACCCGATGCAGCAGGTACTCCAGCAAGGTCCAGCTTGCCATGCCGCCCAGCACGGCGAACGCCCATTCCACGGCTACCTTCGATGGTTCTCGCCCAAGGGCGTGTAGGCTCAGGGCCACCACGAGCGCCGGATACAGTATGAAGTCGGCGTAATAGCCCCATTTCGTCAGGCGCATGCGGACATCTCCAGTTCATGGGTCAGGCTGCTTCCCACCCGTTTCGGTGGGACAGGTTTTCAGGTTTACCACGCTTTTTGCTGCACGTCTGCCAGCCAAATGGACTGGTTTCAACGCAAGCCGTCGCGAAGCTGCCTGACCGCAACATAAAGCGCGTCGACGTCTGCGGCGGACCGTGAATTTGCGATGTGCGCCAGCGCGTTATCTAGCGCAGTGAGCCGGGCGGCAGGTTGGCTGGCCAAGGCGTCGCGCAGGGACTCCCACAGACGCTTGAAGTCCTCATGGGCACTGCGGAAGCCCTCGGTGTCGTGCCAGACCAGCGCGCGCCGCATGCGCCGTGCCAGGAAGAGCAGCGATTCGACGCGTGGCGCAACGGCATTGGCACGCGTGGCAAATGGCAGCGACAGCTCACCGGCCCGGGTGGCGATCCGGTCGGCACAATTGATGAGCCAGCGCTTGTCCTTCTGCGCCAGTGCGGTTGCCGCTTCGATCAGGTCTGCTGTGAGATTGTTGCGTGCCTCGAAGAAGCTGTGCATCTCGCCACCCGCCGCCAGAAAGGCATCTTCGATCGTCGCCGACGCGGTGGCACTGGCGCGAGCCTGCTCAAGCGCGCGTCGCGCCGCAGTCCAGCGGGCCGCCTGCGCAGCGTCGAAAAGGGCCATGGCGGCGGCGTCGAGCGCCCGCACCGGGGCGGGGGTGCTGTCTGGAGCGGCCCGCGCCATTCGGTAGGGGCCAAGCGTCAGCCCGAGGCCGAGCAGTGGCAAGGCGGCGACAGTCGTCAGGATATGGCGTCTGGAACCCGGTTCGCCAGCCGACGCGTGCGATGTGGATGGTGTTTTCATGGTGCTGGCCCTCATTGCAAGAACCTGCTGCGACTGATGGCCAGGAACTGGCCGGTTGGTGCATGACCCGGAACGGCTTTTAAAAGAGGTGCCGTCACCGCGACATTGTCGACAGTCGTGAACTCCTTGCCTAACAGTTTTTCAGGTATTGCCTTCTCGAAGATGTCGTTTTCATTCACGCCCCGGCTGTGTAGTCGGGCTGATGTAGCCGTTCCGCCTGCCAGGAAGTTCTTGTCCGGGCTGCTGACGGTGTTGGTTACAAAAGCCGCATTCTTGTCGAATCTCATGTCTTGCTCCAGAAGTTGCACCCCAGGATCACGGGGCGCGGCGGTTACACACCAAGCGACCAACGTCGAAGGTGAGGGTAGGGTCGGTATTCTTGCATTTAGCGCGTCAGTGCGCGCTTGCGCGCGGCTCGCTCGGCGCGAGCGGTCATCAACATCAAAAATAGAAGCACGTAGATGATGCCTGTGCCCAGCACGTCCCCCTTGTTGCCGGTTATGCCCGCAGCGTAGGGGCCTCCCCACCCTTCGCCAGTGGTCCATAGTACAAAGCTGTAAACCGCGCCCAGCGGCAAAATCCATTGGAGTGCCACACCCATCAGTAGCGCCAGTGCGATGGCGCTTTCGGCGAGGGCTACAGTGACGCCGAAGATCACGGGTCCCACGAGATCGATTACGCGAATGAAAACTCCGATGTAGGCCACGATCCAGGCCGGCTGGCCTGCCTGTGCCGCAGTCAGATTGTTGACCCCATTCAGAAGGAACTCGGGCTGCCATTTCCAGTAAGCGTCAAAGGCCCACAGCAGTGCGAAGGCAATTTCGCCCAGGCGCAGCTTCCAGCGATCAGGTTCCTGCGTCGGGCCGCCGTGAAAAAGACGTAGCGGTCGCCATGCGTGGGTCAGCAGCACCAGGGCAAACGCCAGGGCATAGACAATGGTGGTTCCGGGATCCGTGGCGCCGCTCGTGTACGGGCCGCCCAGCCCTCCGACCGTGCTCCAGAGCCACAAGTTGTAGGCTATACCGACCCATGCCAGCCGGTGCAGCCATACGCCGGTTAGAAGTGACAGCGCCAGCACAAGCTCCAACGCCGCCATGGCATTTACCACCAGCTCCGCGCCCAGCGCTGACACGCCTACTGCGTTGATATGTCCCCAAGAGACAAGCCATCCTGGCTGGCCAGGAGCCCACGCTGCAGCAAGACTTGCGAGAAACGTTGACTGGTACGCGGGATTGAAATGGAACAGCGCGTTGGTCAGGCAGACCCCGCCGAACACCATGCGTGTCAGACCGATGGCCGTTCCCGGGGTGATACGAAGTCGTTGCATGATCATGGCTCGCGCCCTGGGAATTTCACGCGAAGGCAAAAATTTCGTCAAGTCGCACGATGGGTTACCTTCCTCTTCGGTGCGAGGTAGTCGTGGACGACCCGTCCCAGCCCAAGCGTCAGGTCGGTTTTCAGGTGCATGCCGCCTGTCACCTCAAGTACCGGCAAACGTGCCACGGGCGCAAGTGCATGCTCGAAAAGCTGAAGTGCCGCAGGACCCTGCCAGGCTCCCTTGAGCGTGATTTCTTCCAGGTGGTATTCGACCAATTCGCAAACCCTAGGGCTGCAGTCCACATGGGGCATGATCTTCAGCAGGTAGTTCGGTTGCGCGAGCGAGCGCAGCACGGCGTCGTGGTCAGCCGCGCTGTGTTTGTAGCCCATGGTTCCGGTAGCGATGCGGACGCAACCGTAGTCGAGCGTCCCGAGCAGAGTGTCCTTGTCGACACGCAGGGCGGGGCTGCCCAATTTTTTGGGAAAGCCCCAGATTTCGCGACCGCCCGCGATAGGCGCGTCGTCGTCGAGGAACATACTGTGCACATACACGCCACTTCTGCCTTTGTAGGTCACCGGTATAACCTGGCCTGACTCGGTGTAGTCGCCGAAGCCGGTGGAGTCGGGCATGCGAATGAACTCAAAACGCACAACATCGCCTGCTGGCAGCAAAGGTTCGGGCACCAGGGCTGCCAGCGCGGCGGGGTCGGTGCGGTAGCTGATCACGAGAAACTCGCGATCGACGAAACGGTAGGGGCCGCGCGGAAACGAGGGGCTTGCCAGGGGCATGGCCCAGGCGTTGCGGCGGATGTCGTCAGCTGTCATCGTGAGGCTCCTTCTGATGTACGGGGGTGGTAGTCAAAGACGCGGAATGAGCCGCGCTCTGCGCTAGCAGGTGCGGCTGCCAGGGATCGCAGCGAATGGCCCATGTCGGTGATGCCGCACTGCCAGTGTTCAAGCATCGTGGCGCGGGAAAATTCGTAGTCCTTGGTCTGTGATTCGCCGCCCTTGTGACGGTGGATCAGGTGGACCAGCGTGACCGAGGTGTCGTCGGTACCAGCGAGCAATTGCTGCACGGCCGGGTCGGCGCGGCGAGCGGCGGGCAGCATGGCGCCAAGCGCACGTATGCGCCGATGCAACTCATGACGGTCCCGCAGCATGTCAGTTACGAGGCGGGTGCGGCTCGAAAAGCGGATGTCTTTCTCGCGCTCGGCCACCTGCGCCAGCGTACGGGGCAAGTCGCCTCGCGCGCTGAACAGGTCGACCTGAAAAATGGTAGCGTCCTCTCCTGACAGGTTTTCGACGATATGACTCAGGGGGGTGTTGGAAACCAGTCCACCGTCCCAGTACGAGCGGCCATGCACCTCGACAGCCGGAAAACCAGGCGGTAGTGCGGCGCTTGCCATGATGTGCTGTGGTCCAAGACGGCCGTGGCGATTGTCGAAGTAGGCGAAGTTGCCGTTTTGGACATCGACGGCACCGACGCTGATTCGCATCGGCCCGTCGTTAAGCCGATCAAAGTCAACCAGTTCTACCAAGGTTTCGCTCAGCGGGCTGGTGTCGTAGTAACTCGGGTTGTCCGTCGGCCCGGGCCACATGGCGCCTGGCCTGGGGGAAAAGAAACCTGGCAGACCGAACATGACCCCCCACGCCGCACTCCATTCGTGGAGCCAGGGGCGTGTCTGATTTGTAGGCTTGATCCATGGCAGGCTGGGTAACTGGCCACTGACCCGTTCCCAGAATGCTCTGAGCCTTTCGATCCGTTGCTCGGGCGGATTGCCGGCGATGATTGCCGCGTTGACGGCACCGATCGAAATACCTGCGACCCAGTCAGGCTGGCGCGCGTGATCGGCCAGCGCCTCACAGGCGCCAGCCTGGTAGGCACCCAAAGCGCCGCCGCCCTGCAGAACAAAGGCTACCGTGTGCTGCGCATCGATTGGTTTCGATTTCTCGGCTTTCATAATCAGGTTTCCTTGTGCTTCATAGTGTTCGTCGTCCGAAGGGTGGCTGGCCACGCCAGTACCGCATCACCAACCAGCCGCCGAGCAACCCTCCCAGGTGCGCGAAGTGCGCTATTCCACTCGCGCTGCCGGTGACGCCCAGCGTCAGTTCGATCAGTCCGTAAAGCGTCACGAATAACCAGGCAGGCATCGGGATGGGTGGTAATAGGGGCGTGATGGTGCGGCGTGGGAACACCATCGCGAAGCCGATCAGCAGTCCGAACAGACCGCCGGAGGCCCCAATAGTCGGAACGTTGCTGCCAAGTACAGCTGTGACCGCAAGCTGCGCAGCTGCAGCTGTGAGTACGCTCACCGCGTAGAAGGCCAGCAGGCGGCGTGGTCCCCACACCCTTTCCAGCTCTCCGCCGAACATCCACAGGCCGAACATGTTGAAGGCCAGGTGGGTAAGGCCGCCATGAAGAAATGCGTAGGTGAGTACCTGCCACGGCATGAAGAGGCCAGAACTCGGCGGCCACAGGGCAAACCAGCCGACCATGGAGCCCATGAATTGCTGTATCAGGAATATCGCCACGTTGGCGATGAGCAGGCTTTGGGTAACGGGTGGCATGGGCAGGCGGGTGCGTAGTGATAAGAGGCCTGATCGAGTCAGTAAAAGTACCTGTGGGTGCCTGAGGCGGGCCTTGAGCAGGCGGTAAGACGTGTTACCTCTTTTGAGGTGGCTGAATGTTTGGGGTGCAGCTTTGAGTGTGGCGATTTTGGTACTAGACACACAGGCCCGGTTGTCACGGTCAAGTCATGAATTGTTGGTGACCTTGGTCACGAAAGGCTTGAGGCGAAAACATTGACTGCCATGGCCAGTACCACCAGGTTGAAGCCAAACGAGAGCAGTCCATGCACCATCGTCAGTCTGCGCATGCGCCGGCCATGCACGGTCACGTCGGACACCTGGGAGGTCATTCCAACGACGGTGGCGTAGTACAGGAAGTCCAGGTAGTCGGGCTCGCCACCGCCGGGAAACGCCAGCCCTCGGGCGGACTGGTCCCCACCCTGCGGAGGCCGGTAATAGACGCGGGCGTAGTGAAGTGCGAACGCAGTCTGGATCAGCAGCCACGCGCCCGTCAATGCCAGTACAGCGAGCGTCAGGTGTCCCCAGCGGGGCCAGCCCTGAAGGCTGCGACCCGTGTCCACGGCAAGCGCAACCGCCACCATGCTGGCGCATGCCGCTGACGTGACCAGTCCGAACAACATGGCGCTGCCGGGGTCGATCCACTGGGCACGGCGGCGTGTGCCGTTCGCGTCCAGGTGGGCAGCGAGTTTCCAGATCAGGATCAGGTAGACCGCGCAGTAACTCACCCAACCGGCAAGCCAGGGCGTCTCGCCGCTGCCTTTCAGCAGCACCGCTGCGGCAATGCCCGCCAGCAGCGCAGAGGCCAGCGCCAAGTGCTGTCGCTGCCAGGCCGTGAGCCGGGCCGACCAGTGAAGGCCAAAGAGAGGGTGCATGTTCATGGTGACGCTGTCTTCATGCCACCTGCTGAAAAAGGGGGGCGCGCCACCCAGACCAGCGCGATCAACCCCAGCATGAGCGCCGCGCTGAGCAATAACACGGCGTTGGTGGCGAGCAGCGAGGCCTGGGTAGCGATGACTACATTTTGCACATAAGCAAGTGCTGCTGCTGGAGACATTCCTATCTGGCCCAGCTTGTCAAGGTAGGTGGTCGCTGCCGGATGATGGTTGGCGACGTTTTCTGCGAGTTGCACGCTGTACTGCGTCGTGCGGTGTGCCCACAGCGAGGTCATGATCGAGGTGCCGAAACTGGAGCCGATATTACGCATGAAGTTCGCAAGGCCGGCAGCGCTGGCGGTCTGCTCGGCCGTCAGCCCGGAAAGGTAAATGGTGGTGAGCGGCAAAAACAGGCAGGACAGACCCACCCCCATGATTAGGCGGGTCGTGGCGAGGGTCCAGAAGTCAACGTCGGGTGGGAACCGAGATGACAGAAAGGCGAAAAGCGCGAACATGGCGAGTCCAAAGGTTGCCACGGCGCGTGCATCGAGCCGATGGATGTTCGCTCCGATCACGGGACCGAGCACGATGGCCAAAAGGCCGCCGAAAGCCATGGTGCGACCGGCCCATTCAGCTGTGTAGCCCATGTGGGTTTGCAGCCACAGCGGAACCACCACGTTGGTGCCAAAGAACGCCACTGAAGCCAGCGCAAGACAGACCACACCGACGGTGAAGTTACGACGCGTAAATAACCGCAAATCGACTACCGGATAGCGCGACGTCAGGGTCCACACAACGAACACCACCAGTGCAATGCTGGCGACGGCAGCCAGGGCGATGATCAGGGTCGAACCGAACCAGTTCAACTCATTGCCCTTGTCCAGCAGTATCTGAAGGCTGCCCACGCCCAACGCCAGCAATGCCATGCCCGCGAGATCGACGGGGGCGTGCCGGCGCGTACTTTCGTATTGCCCGAGCAAACTCCAGACCAACCCCAGGCACAGTGCACCCACCGGAAGATTGACCAGAAAGATCCAGTGCCACGAGAGGTGGTCAGTGATCCAGCCGCCCGCCAGCGGCCCGATGATGGGTGCAGCTACCGTCGTCATGGCAAAGATGCCCATAGCCAGCCCCCGCTTGGACGGAGGATAAATCGCCAGGAGCATGGCCTGCGCCAGCGGGATCATGGCCGCGCCCACGGCACCTTGAAGAACCCGGGCGGCCAGCAGCATGGGGAAATTCAGACTGACCGCACACACCAGCGAAGCCGCAGTGAAGGCGAATGTG
Organism: Polaromonas sp. 28-63-22; assembly: GCA_002256925.1. Classification (GTDB taxonomy): domain Bacteria; phylum Pseudomonadota; class Gammaproteobacteria; order Burkholderiales; family Burkholderiaceae_C; genus Polaromonas. The sequence continues at coordinate 30,649 of NCGI01000001.1, read as the reverse complement.
GCCGCCATGAACATGCGGCGCTGGCCCAGGCGTGCTGCAAACCACCCCGTCAGCGGCAGCATGATGGCCTCGGACACTGCATAGGATGTAACAATCCACGTTCCCTGGGTGGCACTGACGCCCATGGCCCCGGCGATGGTTGGCACGGAGACGTTGGCGATCGTCAAGTCCAGGATGTTCATGAATGCGGCCAGCGCCAGCGCGATGGTCGCCGCAAGTCGATGGGCTCCGGCCAGGGGTTCGAAGGGTCTCGTGGCGGCCGCACCGGCACCTGCACCCGGGGACGGAGCCGTCACGGATTGCATGATTGCTGCGCCTTATCGGCCGCGGTTGGCGGCTATGACGCTCGCCACGCGTGCTTCAGCGTCACGCATCGCGTTGTCGTAAACACCGGCGTGTTGCGGCTGTGCGGCTTGCGGCAGCAGGCCAAGGCGCGGGCCACTCTGGTCATGAAGATCAACGGTAACACCCATCGACAGTCCAACTTGCAGGGGATGCGTCTGCAGTGGTGCCGGATCCAGCCAGATACGTACGGGCACGCGCTGTACCACCTTGATCCAGTTGCCGGTTGCATTCTGGGCTGGCAAAAGCGAAAGCGCCGAGCCTGTGGCGGGGGCAATCCCGGCAACTTTCCCGGCATAGTGCACAGACGATCCGAAGACATCGGCTGTTAGTGAAACCGGCTGCGCCACGCGTAGCGCGGCCAGTCCGGTTTCTTTGAAATTCGCGTCGACCCACACTGCGCCCAGTGGCACGATGTTCACCACCGGAGTGCCGGGTGCTACCCGTTGACCCAACTGCACTGCGCGAGGGCCGGCTACGCCGTCCACCGGCGCAAGAATGCGTGTTCGTGCCAGGGCGAGCGCGGCTTGGTGCACACCGGCAGCGGCGAGCGCCACGTCGGGCTGCGTTACCAGCGTACCGTCGTTGACCTGCGCTCCTGCGACATCCGACTGCGCGAGGGCTTGTCCGGTGCCGGCCTGTGCCGCAGCGAGCGCACTGGCTGCCGCGTCGCGCTGTGCCTGCGCCGTCTGCAGAGCCGCGCGAACAACCGTCAAGGCTTCTGGCGAGAGGAAGCCGCGTGAGGCGAGCCCATTTTGTCGCGCCATCTCGGAGCGAGCCCTTGCCAACGTCGCGTCGGCCGCCTCCAATTGGGCGCGTGCCGACCCAACTTCCGACTGACGTTGTGCCACACCGGCCCGCGCGGCCAGAGCGCTGCCCGCAAGGCCTCGCGCATTGCGTACGGCTTTGGCCAATGCAGCTTCCGCCTGCGCCAAAGCGATGAGCGCATCGCTTGGATCAAGTTCTACCAATAGATCCCCTTGCCGCACGCGTTGGCCAGCGTATACGGCTACGGTCTTGACGGTGCCAACTGTCAAGGCGCTGACCTGGGCCATGTCGGCGCCGACATACGCGTCACTGGTGGTCAACTCCCAGCGCCACACGGTCCACCACCAGAAAAAAGTGCCGCCAGCGACCAAAACGGCAACCACCGCGACAAGCGCCAGTGCGCGGTAGCGCTGCCGGTTGAGCTGGGCATGCGTGACCGAGCTGCCTTCGGCGTCAACTGCAGCCTTCGTTGCCGGCGATTCCTCCGGTGTCACGCTTGTCCCGCGTCGCTTGTGCTGCCAAACATTTGCTGCAGCACACGGTGCCCAGTGAATTGATGTACCAATGCCAGTCCGGCGTGGCCGACCACATAGGCCCACATCAGATTGGACACAGCCTTGTGAATCTCGAGAATCAGGCCGCTCGGTATGCTCTGTGTGTAAAGCCAGGCGCCTGTCGCAGCCATCGCCAAGGCAGTGAGGAGTCCGACCCCATGCACTGCGCTGGCGGGTGGTGTTTCAATATCTGACAGCGGAAGCCGCAGACGCCGAAGGTAGGCCCAGTGCGCACCGATGTCTGCGGCCACAGCTTTCAGCTGGCGCCCCGACAGCCATGGGAACAGGCTGGTGAAGGGCGTTTCGCGGCGTCGCACTGCACTCCAGATCCAGAAAAGCAGCACCAGCGCTAATGTGACGAGTCCGACGATTTCGTGGATCTCATAGAACTGGTTGCCGGGTTGCGATGCCTTGGGGCGTTCAACCAGTCCGGAGGCTGCAAGCTGCCACAACACCGACAGAAGCAGGCCGGCATGGAGCAATTTGGTGAGCAGGCCGTGGCGCACAGAAGTCATAACCATTGCTGTTGAAGTTTCGATGGCTGAAACTTTAGTTTTCGGAGATTCACGCGTCAATATCCGGCGGGCACAGGGCAGGTCACAAGCGAGACGGCAATAAAGTGACTAAAGTCACTTTATTGATTGGCTATTCGCGCTTGCTGGCGGCGCGCAGGACAAGTTCCATACGGTTGCAGGCGTGTAGTTTGCCCATGATCCGGCTCACGTAATTTTTCACAGTACCTTCGGCGAGAAAGATGGTGCTGGCAATTTGCTTGTTGCTTTTTCCCTGGGTGAGAAGCTCGAGTATGTGCTGTTCCTTATCGGTCAGGGATTCCTGCAGTCCGTGCGGCGTTGCAGTCAACGAGGACTTCGACGGAAGCGGTTCAGGCAAGAGCGCCGGCGCGGCCTGTGGCGAAGTAATTATTCCGGGTGTTTCCGTGTCTGACTGCTCCCGCTCCCGCTCGCGTTCTCGGTCAGGGTTGCTATCTCTCCGTGCGCCCAAATCACGAAACTGTTCCATCACTTTACGGGCAATCGTTGGCGACATCCGGGACTCCCCCCGGAAAACCGCGCGTACCGTGTCCAGTACCTCGGCTTCGGGTGCGTCCTTCAGCAGGTAGGCCTGAGCGCCCGCACGGATCGCCTCGAAGACCATATCGTCATGGTCGTAGGTGGTCAGCACTACCACCTGCGTAGCAACAAGCCTCGACGTAATCTCCCGTGTCGCCACCACGCCACTGGCGCGAGGCATCTGCAGGTCCATCAGGATCACGTCGGGCAATAAAGCCAAAGCCTGCTCAATGGCTTCCAGCCCGTCTGCCGCCTGTCCTACGATGTCGATGTCAGGCTCGGCGGCGAGCATCATCGCCAGGCCGCGGCGGATGAGCGGATGGTCGTCCACGATCATCAGGCGAAGTTGCCTGTCACGGTTTTTGGGGAGGCTGCCTGGGTCTGGGTTCATGGGTTCTGGTCATTGTGCGGCACATCCGCAGGTTTTGCTGCATCGGGAACTGCCCGCAATCGCGCGTGAAGCTCACCCACCAGCGCGGAAGGCAAGCGGGCAGTCATGAAGCGCAGCATGGCTCCGACGGCGATGGCCGCCTGCTCCTGTGGGAGGCTGGCGGCACGCGCTACGGCCGTAATGAGCTCGTCCATCATGATGTCAGGGATGCCCGGTTTCAGTACACAATCGTGCACGGTTGACAAGCAAGGGGTTGAATGACAGTTTCCTGAATGACCCAGAGCTTAGTTGACAAAGGTGCTTGTTGAATAGTAACGACCAGCACGTCGTGGTCACACAATAGAGATCTTGTGTATCCCTTCAAGCCGATGAGCCCTGTTCGTTTCGTTGACCCGCGATTTTCCCTGGCTGCAGCAATAGGGTGGGCCGTTTTCGCCATCGCTGCGCTTTCGGCGCTGTTGGCTGCAACCCTTGCCGCCGACATTGCCGAGCGGCGCGGTCGCGCCGACACAGAGCGGCTGCTTTCACAATTTGCGACCCAGATCCACCACGCGCTTGGCATGAACCTCGACACGCGGCGTTCGATCCTGCAAGCCACCGCTGCGCAGATCGTGGCTTCCAGCGACCGTGGCAACGACGCGCTGCGACGTCACCTGGAGGCCGTAAGCGTGCAGTTTCCGGAATTCGCCTGGCTTGGGGTCACGGATGATCGTGGTCGGGTGGTGGCTGCCACCGGGGGAACCCAGCAAGGCGAGGACGTGTCGGAACAACTGTGGTTCAAGCAAGGGCTTGTGCGGCCGTTTTTCGGCGATGTGAGCACCGCCTTGCTGGTGGAAAGCAAACGTCCGCCAGTGACGGATCAGCCGCCACACTTTCTGGACGCAGCTGTGCCACTCACGCAAATTTCCGGAACAACGGTTGGCGTTGTCGGCGCCCATCTCTCCTGGGCGTGGATCATGCAGCTTCAGGCTAACCTGCTGCATGCCCTTGATTCGCATCGGGATCTGAGCCTGCTGCTGGCTGGCGCGGATGGCACGGTGTTGGTGGGCCCGAGTCACTGGCTCGGGCGCAAGCTTGACCGCAGCTCGGAGACTACGGAAGATGGCACTTATCTGGTCAGCCGGCGCGCGGCCTCGCTGGGTGGAGCCTGGGGAGTTCCGTGGACCATCGTCGTGCGGCAGCGTGCAGATTCAGCGCTGGCGCTGGCGCGAAGAACCCAGCGGGGCGTGTTTCTGGTGGTGATGCTGGCGGGCCTGCTGGCGGCGGGTTCGGCGGTTCTGGTAACGCGCAGGCTCACCCGGCGACTTTCTACTCTGGCCGAAGACGCGCAGGCCGTTCGGCGCGGGGAGCAGCCCACGCTGGCCCAGCCTTCGGGTTCAGACGAGGTCAGCCGCATTGGCACGACGCTGGCCGAACTGGTGGGCCATCTTCAGGAGGAAAAGCAGGCGCTCATGACGCTGAACTCCGACCTCGACAGTCGCGTGGCTGAACGCACGGCGCGCATTGAACGGATGGCCGAGGAGTCGCGCCACGCAGCGGTCACGCGTGAGAGGCTGCGGCTTGCGCGGGAACTCCACGATACCCTGGCGCATTCTCTCATGGCCTTGCTGACCCAGATACGCGTCATACGAAAGCTGCGCCATCATTTCGATGCCGCCGAGCTTGATGTCGAACTTGGTCGGGCGGAAGAAGTTGCGGCCAGCGGCTTGTCAGAGGCACGTTCGGCTATTGTGCAAATGCGTCATAACGGCGTACGTGACGTAGGGCTGGGCGCGGCCCTGAAGGAGCTGCTGTCCCGATTTGGCGAACGCACCGGCGTGGCGTTCAAGTTTCGTGCAGACCCGGTGCTGGCGGGGCTGGCTGACGAACGGGCCGAAACAGTCGTTCGCATGGTTGAAGAAGCTCTGCACAATGTCGAAAACCATGCGCAGGCAAAAACGGTTTCTGTGGTGCTGCGCAGGGCTGAGGGTCCGGCCGTCGGGGATCCTTCGTTAGGCATGAATACGGGAGATCGCGTCTTGGTAGAGATTTTCGATGATGGTGTTGGTTTTGATCCGTCGTTTTCTAGGCCGGGGCACTATGGCCTGCGGGGTATCGAGGAACAGGCGGCGCTGATCAAGGCGAATCTGGTTCTGCACAGCCAGCCCGGGCAAGGCACCCGCATCACCCTGGAGTTCGACCTATGAGTTCGCCTGCTGCACCTGAAGCTCGCCCAAGATCTGCATTCGCACTATTACCCATGATGAAAGCGCTGGCGGGGATCATCGCCGTTTGGTTGCTTGTCTTGTCCTTGCATCTGACGCCCGCCTTGTTTGCCGCGCTCATCACTTATGGCGGTACGCGGGCTTTCGCGCAGGGGCTTCAGCGCTTTCGGCCTGAGCTGCGCCACCCGCAGGGATGGGGGCTGGTCCTGCTTTTGGTGGTGGTGGGGGGCGCTGGCGGGGTGCTTGTCGAACGCGCTGCCGAAGCGGCGTCGACCGGCAGTGGCTACGCCGGTTTGTTGCAACAGATGGCTGGCGCGCTCGAGCAATTGCGCGCCCTTTTGCCGCCTTGGATGGCCGCGCACCTGCCGGTTTCGCTGGAGTCGCTGCGCGAGGCGGCGGTCGGGTGGCTTCGCAGTCATGCGGCGCAGGTACAGCTATGGGGAGGCCACACCGTGCGAGGTCTCGGCTACGCATTGGCGGGTGTCGTGATCGGCGCCCTCGCGGCGCTGCAGCTCCCTGTGCGGGCGCATCAGCAGAACACGGCGACGCCGCTTGCAGTGGCATTGCGCCGCGGATTCGATGGGCTCGTGGACAGTTTTACGGCGGTAGTCTTTGCCCAGTTGCGCATTGCGACGATCAACACCGTGCTCACGGCCGTTTATCTGCTGGGCGTGTTGCCGCTGATGGGTAACCCATTGCCACTGGCCGGAACGCTTGTGGCGGCTACCTTTGTCGCAAGCCTCGTACCCGTGGTTGGCAATCTGGTGTCCAACACGATGATCGTGGTGGTCAGTCTGACGCAGTCCGTCACTGTGGCAGGCCTGTCGCTGGCCTGGCTGGTGGCAATTCATAAACTCGAGTACTTTCTCAATGCTCATATCATCGGGCATCGCATTCGCGCCCAGGCGTGGGAACTGCTCATAGCCATGTTGTCGCTGGAGGCACTGTTCGGACTGGCCGGCCTGGTCAGCGCGCCCGTGATCTATGCCCAGATCAAACACATCCTGAATGAGCGCGGTTGGCTTTAAAGCCATCTGCATGGCCGCCCTGCTCCGATGGTGACGAATCTGTGGCGTATTCGTGACTGCGGGCACTGTTGCAGGGTCGCCGCTTTTCTAGAATGACTGAACTGCGGCGGACATTGTCCAAGGGGGGCGTTGCGACCCGCAGCATGACACGTATGGGAACTGCGAAGGAGAAGTGCTATGGGTACGATGAAAACGATCCGTCGGGTGTTGCTTGGAAGCCTTTCGGCGGCAGCATTGATCGGTGCTGTGGGTATCCCGGCCCAAGCCCAGGCTCAAGACGATTTGATTGTCGTTGAGCAGGCCCGTGCAACCACCTACCTCAATGGTGGTGTCGGTGCTGACGACGAACAGCTTATGCGCAAGGTTGCCAAGGATTGGCCGTTACGCATGATTTTTTCCGAACGCAAGGACAGTGAGTTTGTCGCGGATGTCAATTTGCTTGTGACTGATATGCGCGGCACCCCTTATCTTCAGGTGGCCAGCGCCGGCCCCATGACCTATGCCATGCTGCCCGCCGGCAAGTACCGCATCACGGCACGATTCAAGGGCCAATCCGAGACCCGCGAGGTGACGCTTGACGGTAAAAACGGCCGCGACGTCTATTTCCACTGGAAAGGCTCGGTCAAGAAAGGTTCCTATGACGGCACCCCGGCAGGTGGCGCGAAGACCGCTGGCTAACGGCACAATGGCTCCATGCTCACACCACTGACCACAATGACGAGACTTGTTACCCCTATTCGGACGCCATCATGCGCGCCCCCGGCGGAGATGCGGGCCCGGTGGGCATTGCGCGCACTCTGGGGTCTCGGGGCTGGTGTGTTCATGCTGCCTGGTCTTCACGCGCAAACGCTGTACGAATGGCGGGCGTCGGACGGCTCGACCGTGTATTCCCAGACGCCACCCGATCCGGGGCAGGGGATAGTTTCTCGCACGCTCAAGCTTCAGGATCTCGACGGACCCGAACGTGCGACAACGCTTCGCGTGGCTGCGCGAAGCGCGAATGCCGCCGATCCCCTGCCGCAGGCCTTGCGTAGCGCCGACAACCGGATTGGGCTGGCGATCATTGCCTTGAAAAACGCAGAACAGGCACTTCGCACCGGTCAGTCGCCGAGGGCCGGTGAACGGCAACATCTCGTCAATGGTCACAGTCGATTGAAGCAGGTTTACTTTGACCGGATCAAGGCGCTGGAATCGCGTGTGGCTCAGGCCAGGGCTGAATTGCAAGCCGCGTACGCCGCCCGTGACGCACTGAAACCCTGACGGTCGGCAAGCCCGTGGCTGCCGGTCCCGTTCGCTTTCTCCTGCGCGGCATGCGCCGTCCCGTCTCGTGGATGGATGGTCCGTGGCGCGGTATCTTGGTGGCTGCGGTGGTCGGCGCCATGGGGGCCTTCGCGGTGGACGGGTTCCGCTCTTTACTTTTTGCGTTGGAATCCACTTTTGTGGGAGCCCAGGGGGGCTACCTGGTGGCCGCTGCACGCAGGCTGCCGCCCGAGGTGCGCCTGTTCGTTCCAGCCATCGGCGGCCTAGCGGCGGGTTTGCTGTTGTGGCTGGCCGAACGCAGAAGGCGTCCGGGGCTGCCATCCCACCGGGGCGACTACATCGAGGCCGTCGCTATCGGCCAGGGGCGGCTTAACCTGCGGGGCGGGTTGGTGAAGGTACTGGCTTCCCTGCTGGTCGTCAGCACCGGTGGCGCCGTGGGTCGTGAAGGCGCGATGGTGCTGCTTGCTGCGATGCTGGCATCGGCTACGGGGCGGCTGTTCGGTAGAACCGTGGAACTCCGACTGGTCGTGAGTTGCGGTGCGGCAGCCGGGCTGGCAGCGGCTTACCACGCGCCGCTTGCGGGATCGATGTTTGTAGCGGAGATTCTGCTCGGATCGCTGGCTCTTGCGCAACTGGGACCGGTGATTGTTGCTGCGGTCGTTTCCCACGGTGTGACGACCTGGCTGGTCGGCCGGTCGATGCTGTTTGTGCTTCCGCCGTTGCTGGCGCCTTCGGCACAGCAACTGCTGCCGATGGTGGTGGTCGGCTTTGTGGCGGCGGCGGCGGGCGCTGCCCTGCTGGTGTGGCTTGATCTTGCGCGGGCGTTTTATACACGTAGGCAATGGCCGCTGCCCCTGGCCTTTGCATCTGGAGGCTTGGTGGTGGGCGCACTCTCGTTGTGGCGCCCCGAGGTATGGGGCAACGGTTACAGCAGCATTCTGCAACTGTTGACAGCCGCACCGGTTTGGCAAACGATTGCGCTGGTCTTGGCGCTTAAGCTGGTGGCCATAGCGGCTACCACGGGCTCCGGTGCACCGGGAGGCGTTTTTACACCGACGCTTTTTGTCGGGGCTGCTTTCGGCGCTCTGGCCGCTGCGGCGGCGCAGGCGCTAGGGGCACCGCCAGAACTGGCGCCGGTGTACGTGCTGGTAGGAATGGCAACGCTGCTTGCCGCGACCACGCATGCGCCGGTGATGGCGGCATTGATGGTTTTCGAGATGACCGGCCAGTACGCACTGCTCGCCACGGTACTGCCTGCCTGCGTGGTGGCGGCCTTGCTGGCACGCCGACTGCACCCCCGTTCTGTCTATGGGCTCGGCGAGGTGGCAGCCTCGGAACCGGTCAGCCCGCCGTCACGCTAAAGCTGACTTCGGTGACTTATGGGGTGAAAGTTGACATGCGGCTGTGCAGATCCATCGCAGTCCAAATTTCGCCGCCAAGCAGGAGAAACGTCACGAATTGCTCGGAGGTCGGCGTCTGATCGGGGTGGTACTCAGCGCGAAAACCTTTGGCTGAGCTTCGCTCCTCTGGACGATTGTCAGAGAGCCGGAAATCCTTCGGTCGGGGCGGTAAGAAAAAGGAGTCGGGGTCGGGCCTGCGCAGCGCCCTGTACCTGCGCGCTTGCGGAGTAGACGTTATGCCGGCGTACTTCCCCTGACACGGGTCATCGGTCAAACCGTGACCTCGGCGTGACCAAAGTCAGGCGCAAATAGTGACACCCGCTACTCCCCGCGACGGCAGCGGCGTCCTACATTGAATACGACGGTGGCACACACGCCTCCGATGCATGGACTCTGACTCTAAAGGAATACGCAATGAACAAGACCGAGATAGCCGTGGCCGTGTATGACTCGCACAGACAGGCCGAGGAGGCTGTACGCAAGCTCGCCAAGGCTGGATTTGACATGAAGACCATATCCATCCTGGGCAAAGACTACCACTCCGAAGAACACGTTGTAGGTTACTTCAACGCCGGAGACCGAGCGAAGTTCTTCGGTAAATTGGGCGCGTTCTGGGGCGGCATGGCGGGAATGCTTTTCGGCTCGGCCTTGATGTTCGTGCCGGTGGTGGGTCATATCGTGGTGCTTGGGCCTATCGCGGCGACCATTGCCGCCGGCCTGCAAGGCGCCGTGGTGGCCGGTGGCGTCAGCGCACTGGCGGGTGCGTTGTCGTCGCTTGGTCTGCCCAAGGATTCGGTCTTGCGCTATGAAACGGCCGTGAAGGCCGACAAGTTCCTGGTCATCGTTCACGGCGGGCCTGCTGACACGCTACGCGCACGCGAGGCATTGGCTCAATCCGGTGGTACCGATGTTGAGGGTCATGCTGCGGCAGCCTGACATGCCCGTGTACCAGGTTCACTTTTACTCCCCTTTATCAATTTCAATTTAACTTTCAAGGATGGCGTCATCATGAAGACCCGAATCACCGTTCTTTCTGCTGCTATGTTGCTGGCCCTGGCTCAGGTGCCATCCATCTCTGCTGCGCAGACCCCTAAACCAGCGGCTGCGGTGTCCACGCCGGCGCCGGCACCGGCACCAACGGCTAAGGCCCCGGTTGCCATCAAGTCACCGACAGAATGGATCCAGTACGACGACACCACCTTCACGCCAGTGCTTGACGACGTCAGTTCGCATCTGGCCGCTGCGCGGGCCGCGCTGGCTAAAAAAGACCTCCCTGCGGCGTCCAAGGCCATGCAGGCAGCCGCCACCGCACTGAAGGCTCAGGGAGATCGGGCTGCCAAAGTGGATAGCCAGCTCGCCGCTGCCGACATGAAGCTGGCCCGGGACACGCATGCCCGCATGGTCGCGCTGGCCAAGAAACTGGACGCTACGGCGCTGCAGATCAAGGCGGGCAAGGTCACTACAACGGCCGCCCTGGACAAAACAATCAACAAGGCCTCGCGTGCCGACCTGGAACGGCGGTGGCTGGTCAGTGATGTCACGACCTGGTACCCGGTGATCGAGGAGCCCCAGCGCCATTTCACGGCCGCCGCCGAAGCTTTCGCGAAGAAGGATTACAAGACTGCAGCCACTGAAGTCCGCAAGGCCGAGGCCTACTTGCGACTCGAGTCCGCCCGCGCCACCGGTGACGCCAGGAAAGGTCTGGACACAGCCACCGCCGGGCTTGAGAAGACTGCTCAAGCGCTCGACAAGGGAGCAGTCAAGACTGAAAAAGACCTGGACAAGTCTTTTGCAAGTGCAGACCACGCGCTGGCCCTCGCACATCGCGCCAAGGCTGCAGAGTCGTGGGCTCGCAAAGCCTACGACAACGCGGGCTATGAGCTGAAGGCGTCGGCGCAGTCGCTGGAGAGTGCTGCGGTATGGGCTGGGGCTGAATCCAAAGCTGCTGCATCGACTGCCACCGCGGACGCACGCACGATCGGCGACAAACTTGCCAGCGGAGGCGTCTGGGCCAAGGATGAGGTGACGAAAGGTTTCGATTCGCTGCGGTCCTCCATCAACAAGCTGGGCCAGACCATTGGCGCCAAAGTCAAGGCGTCACCGTTTGATCTGGGCTGAACGGCTTTAAGGGCAATCCAACGTGAAAACCCGGGAGCCCTGTTCGGGCCCTGATTAACCTGAAGGATCGATCATGAAAAAACCACTCCGACTGATGGCCATAGCACTGACGGGCTCGGCTGCGCTATTGCTGGGAGCCTGCACAACGACCGGCATGGGCGGCGGCGAATTGACCCGCCAAGGCAAGACCAGCGAGCCGGTTCTTTTCTCATGGAAAAGTACCGATGGCGGTATCAGTGGGACCATGGCAGCCACGTTGCCCGATGCAACCTACCGGGGTCGATTTTTCCAGATCACCCGGCAGACCGAGCGGCAAATGGTGACTCCACTGTGGGAAGGCTGGTCGCAGGGCTGGGCAGACTGGCCGTACTGGAGTTACGGCGTTGCCGGCCAGGACAACGTGACGCAATTCATCACCCGCTACAGCGGCAAGGTCGTGGCCAATTTGCAGACCAGCGCAGGCCAGCGCATGCGCTGCCGCCTGCACATGATTGACCCGGCACGCGGCATGGCCGGCGGCGGCGAGGGCGAATGCCAGCTTTCCGGTGGCGGGGTCGTGCAAGCGAGATTCTGAGGCGGGCACCGGTGACGGTGCCTGGAAGCTGTGTGGGTGTGATCGGTAGTCCAGACTAAAGAGGAGACTTGACGTGAACTCGAACCCTCATCCAGGCCCAGGCGCCGTGCGCAAACTCGGGCCGTGGCAAATGCTTTTGTTGGCTGTTCCCTGTGTGGCCGTACTCGCTGTACCCTGGTACAACACGCTGGAGCCGCGATTGTTCGGCATTCCCTTCTTCTACTGGTGGCAACTTCTTTGGGTGCCACTGTCGGGGGTGTTCCTGGCCATCGTCTACAAGATGGTTGTGCCAGCAGACAGCGGAGACTGATGCCATGAACACCGTTGCTACAGCTGTTTTTGTGGGGCTTTTTGTCCTCGTTACAGGGCTTGGTTTTGCGTCGGCGCATTGGAAAAAAGGCGACATGACGCAGCTGCACGAGTGGGGTCTGGGTGGGCGGCGCTTCGGTGGCTGGATCACCTGGTTCCTGATCGGTGGTGACCTCTACACCGCCTACACTTTTATCGCGGTACCGGCATTGGTGTTTGGCTCGGGGGCGCTAGGATTCTTTGCGGTGCCCTACACGGTGCTTGTCTATCCGCTGGTATTCGCCATCCTGCCGCGGCTCTGGAATGTGGCGCGCAAGCATAACTATGTGACAGCGGCCGATTTCGTCGCCGGCCGCTATGGGAGCCCGGCGCTGGCGCTGGCGATTGCCGTCACAGGCATCGTCGCCACCATGCCTTACATCGCGCTCCAGCTCGTGGGCCTACAGGTGGTCATAGGCGGCCTTGGCTTTACGGGCGGGTCTGGTCTGATGGGTGATGTCCCGCTGATCGTTGCGTTCGTCATCCTTGCGGCATTCACCTACACCAGCGGCTTGCGTGCTCCCGCGTCTATCGCCGTGGTGAAGGACCTGCTGGTGTACATCACAGTGATTGCGTTGATCGTTGTCGTGCCCATCAAGATGGGGGGCTTTGGAGCGATTTTTGCGGCGATCCCGAAGGACAAATTGTTGCTGCCGGCGGTCCAGGCCGGCAATACCGGGCCCATGTCGTTTTATGCCACCCTGGCATTCGGCTCGGCACTTGCGCTGATGCTGTATCCGCATGCCAGTACGGCCGTTCTTGCGGCCAAGGGTCCCAATACACTGCGGCGCAATTGGGTGTTTCTTCCGGCGTACTCCCTGATGCTTGGACTGATCGCCCTGCTGGGTTACCTGGCCTACGCTTCGGGCATTGCCCGCCTGCCGGATCTGGCACCGTACTTTGAGCGTTACGGACCACAGTTCGCCATGCCCGGTCTGCTCTTGCACTTTTTCCCAAGCTGGTTTGCCGGACTGGGTTTTGCCGCCGTCGCGATTGGTGCGCTCGTGCCCGCCGCCATCATGTCGATTGCAGCGGCGAATCTGTTCACGCGCAACATCTACAAGGCCTACATCAACCCCCATTGCAGCCCGGAGAGGGAAACCAGTCTGGCCAAGCTGGCGTCACTTTTCGTGAAGTTCGGTGCGTTGCTCTTCATTGTGTTTTTACCATTGACCTATGCCATTCAATTGCAATTGCTGGGCGGAATTCTCATTCTGCAAACTTTTCCAGCCATCGTCTCCGGCATCTATACCCGCTGGTTTGACGCAAAGGCCTTGCTCCTGGGCTGGGCGGCGGGCTTGGCATAGGGTATCTGGGCGGCATCGCTGACCGGATTCAAGACGTCGGGTTACGCCTTGTACATGGGTGGTCTCGTGATTCCAGGCTACATCGGCCTCTATGCGCTGCTGGTGAACTGCGTGGTCGCCATCGTGGCCAATGGGGTGGTCCGCATCCTCGGCATGACCAACAATCGCGATGCCACGCTCACGATTGACTACGCCGGCTGAGCCGTCCGGTGATGTGATCGAGGCAGCACGGGCGATTCAATTGCTCTGCACGCCGGCCTTGGTCAGCAGACTGCCCAAGGTGTCGATTTCTGTTTTTAGATGCGCTCGCAGCGCCTCCGGACGGGCGCGATCTGCATTCACGGCAGAAATGCCCATGCCGTCAAGACGCTTGCGCACGTCGGGATCAGCCACGGCCTTCTGCAGGGCGCCGGCGAGCTGGTCCAGCACGGGCTTGGGGGTTCCCCGCGGTGCGTAGAGGCCGAAGGAAATATTGATGTCGAATCCTTCGACGCCCGATTCGCCGAAAGCCGGTACTTCCTGCAACGACGGCAGTCTGGACGGGCCGGCCACGGCATAGGCCTTGATCTTTCCGGCTTTTACCGCCGGTACGGTGCCCGACGTCTGATCGCACATCAGATCCACCTGTCCACCCATCAGGTCGTTCAAGGCCGGCCCTGTTCCCTTGTAAGGAATCTCATTGAGCTTGACCTTCAGCGTGTTCATCAGCATCAACGCACACAGATGCGACGCCGAACCCACACCTGCATGCGCAAGGCTGACCTTCGATGAATTTGCTTTCACATAAGCGACGAATTCATTGAGATCTTTGGCGGGAAAGTCGCTACGCGAGAAAACCAGCATCGGCCCCATGGTGGCCTGGCCGATGGGTTCGAAGTCGTCAACCGGGTGATAGGGCAGGCTCTTGAACATGGCGAGGTTGGTGGCATGACTGACGTGAATCATCAGCAGCGTGTACCCGTCAGGCTTTGAGCGTGCGACCTTGGCGGTGCCAATGGTGCCCGACGCACCAGCGGTGTTGTCCACGACGATGGTCTGGCCGAGGGTTTTTTGCATCGACGCGGCAAACACCCGCGTGATGGCGTCGCCAGGCCCGCCGGGCGCATAGGGCATCACCATGGTGATGGGACGTGACGGATAGTCCTGCGCCAGGACGGTTGCTGCGCCCATGGCAAGGGCCAGGGCCAGCCATGAACGAATGGTTTGGTTCAACATAAAGTTCCCCTGTGTGTCAGGCCAGCAGGCGCTGACGGATTTCTTCGGGCGCCAGCACTTCCAGGGGTGGCTCGCCGCCCCCGGGAATGCTGATCTCTGTGGCATTGAGAAGCATGGACACCATGACATAGGTACCGGCAAGCACCGTCAGGTCAATGACCGTCTGTTCGCCCATGCTGTTGACGGCTTCAAGCCACAGCGCATCGCTGACCCGGTGATTGAGCGTCAACTGAACACAGTAGTCGTACACCAGACGCTCATCGTCCAGCATGGTCACGGGTCGCCGGCATTGCTGCAGGTCGCGCATCACCCCGTCAGACAAACCGGCGCGGCGCGCGATTGGCTCATGAGCCCACCACTCGTATTGAGCATTGGCGATACGCGCCTGGATCAGGATGGCGAATTCATTGAGGCGCTTGTTGACGGTCGTTTTGAAGCGCAGGTAGTCGAGCAGATCGAAGCAGCGGCGCGCCATGTCGGGGCTGCGCAGCAGTGCGTTGTACGGCCCCCCCAGCGCAGCGCTGGACACCTTCAGGATATCGTCGGCCAGGGGCCTGACATGGGCGGGAAGTTCTTCGTAGCGAACCTGTGCGAGGCGGTTGGTCATCACCAAATTGTAGGAAAAAGGTATGCGACATTGACGGTGAAAACCCGGAGCCATGCTCGCCGCGATTCCACTTTGCCAGTCTCCCCCGGTTTGACGGATGTGGGCGGGTCGCTCCACCTCAAGGCAAGCATGCCTGCCGAAAACTTCCCGGTGCGCTCGCCCTTGGCGTCGACATCAACGCTGGTCCGCCTGCGCCCTGTAGATATCAAGGATCTCCGCACCGGTGCACATGACCACACCTTCATGCGCCAGGATGTGGTCATATAGCGCCTCCAGGTAGCGGATCCGGTGCGGCACGCCGGTCAGGTACGGATGGATGGATATCGCCATCACCCGGGGGATGGTTGCGCCTTCCTTGTAAAGCTGGTCAAACTGGTCGCGCCCACGGCGAAAAAGCTCGTCCGACGCGTGATGCTGCACGGCCGATATCACCACATCGTTGATCTCGACCGTGTAGGGCACCGAAACCATGCTGGCGCTTCGGGTCTTGATGGAAACCGGCTGGTCATCAAGCACCCAGTCGGCGACATATTCAATGCCCGCTTCGGCGAGCAAATCCAGCGTGTCTGATGTCTCAGTCAGTCCCGGGCTCTCCCAGCCGCGCGGTGGCTTGCCGGTGAAGTCGCGGATCGCGTCGATGGTTTGCCGGATAGCCGTTGCCTGGTCGTCCACGCGATGCATGGGTTTTTGCACAAAGCCATGGCCCATGAACTCCCAACCGGCTTCGTGCGCGGCTCGGCAAGCCTGGACATACTCGTGGCACGCCGAACCATTGACGGCAAAGGTTGCACGCAAGCCGCGCTTTTGCAGCACATCCAGAAACCGCCAGAAGCCGACGCGCATGCCGTATTCGTGCCAGCACCAGTTCGCCACATCAGGAAGTAGCGGTTGTCCCATGGGCGGTGACAACACCGTGCGCGGCATGGCGGTTTCGGGCAGCCAGTTCTCGACATTGACGATGGTCCAGACCGCCACACGAGCCTGCCCGGGAAGCGTGAAGGGCCGGCGATGGGTGATGGGTTCATACGGAACCCGGTCCCGTGCCGAAAGGGTGTCTGTGTTTTCACTCATGCGTGGAGGTCCTTGACGTTAGCTTGCCGATTGACGGGCGCACCGGTGTGTTTGCGGTGTTTTTGCGTGCCCTGTATGGACAAGCGACCTCGCAACAGCTGTGCAGGGACATAGTAAACACCTTCAAGTCTCAGGAGCTGCGCCTGGCGCGTTCAAATCCACCCGTATGAGACGGTGGTGGCCGAAGAACACATCGTACGGGCCGTCCGTCTGCGGGTCCGGGCGGAAGGTGATCGGTCGTGTGTGTAAGCCGCTCGCCACCAGCCCGGACACTGACGCTTGATGTTGACCGCAGTCCGCGCCCCTAAACCGGCCGGCGCATCCGGAACAGTTGCTCGGGTCCTATGCTGAAATAGTCAGCCGGACCGCCGCCGCGCAGGACGTGACCGGCGGCTGCGGTGTCGTAGATGCCGTCTTTCAGCAAGGCCTCGGCGATATGCACGGCCACCACTTCACCCAGCACCAGCCAGGTCGATATTTTCTGGCCATCGGCGGCCTGAAGCTGCACGATCTGCGTGAGGCGGCATTCAAACGACACCGGGCTTTCCATCACGCGGGGCACGCTGATGACCTGCGACGCTGCGGGCGTCAGTCCCGCCAGTTCAAACTCGCTGACTTCGGGCGGTACGGAAGCGCAGGTCTGGTTCATCGCCTCGGCCAGCGGACGCGTGACCAGGTTCCAGGCGAATTCTCCGGTTTGCTCGATGTTGCGTACGCTGTCCTTGTAGCCGATGCTGGCGAAGCCGACGATCGGCGGCGTGTAGTTGAAGGCGTTGAAAAAACTGTAGGGCGCCAGGTTAAGAGCCCCTGCCGCGTTGTGGGAAGAAATCCAGCCGATGGGGCGCGGACCGACGATGGCATTGAAGGGATCGTGCGGCAGACGGTGGCCATGGCGTGGCTCGTAAGAATGAATGGTGTTGGGCATGAGGGATGTTGTACCGCAAAAAATCGCTGAAAAAACCCATGCCCGACCATGTGCCTGCGCCACACGGGTCTGGACCTGGCGCAGTTGACGGGTTGCTGGCGTGGACCGACGGCTTGCCAATTCTTAAGCCTTTCAGGGCTGCAGCGCAGGTACTACCTGCGCCACCAGCTATTAAAACGATAGCGACTGGCCTCCCCGTGCGGTGGCTGTGCAGCCGTAGCAGGAGCGTCCCACGCCGGCTTCAGGCGTCCCCTCATGTTTTCATCGCGCCCCGTATGTTCATGGCCGCCAGGCCGAGCTGCAAAGCCACCAGCGCCAGGGCGTTGTCGTGCAAACCCCAGACGATCCACAGGGCGTTGCTCGCCAGAAAAACCCAGAAGCCCGTGTTGCGCCGGGATTGCCTTTTTGAGGCCACCAGCCACGACGCTGCCAGCGTCACGGCCATCGCGGGCCACTGAACGAGATTGAGCCAATCATCCATGAGCGTTTCCATTGTTCGGTGTCCCATGCTGGCCGCCTGGCGGCGCGTGCCGACCGGCGCGTTGCCGCGAAACCGGGTAGGACGAAACACGCAGCATGCCCCGCGAAGCTGCGGAGCCTCACGTCGGAGACGTTTCGCGCGCTTTCGTTGTCGCGTCAGATAATGGTGCCCAACGCGTGCAGCGCCTGCGTCGCCCGGCAGCCTTGCGCCGAAGTTCCTGAAGTAATGTTCCCACTTGCCATGCACACCTCTGCCATTGTCCTGTTTTCTGGTGGCCAGGATTCCACCACCTGCCTGGCGCAAGCCTTATCGAAATACGAGCGCGTGGAAACCGTCGCGTTCGACTACGGCCAGCGGCACATCGTGGAGCTGCAGTCGCGGCTGAACGTGCTGCGCGAAATCAAGGCGTCTTTTCCGCACTGGGCCGGCAAGCTGGGCGAAGATCATCTGCTCGATCTGGCGGTGCTGGGGCAGGTGAGCGACACCTCGCTCACGCGCGATGTCGCCTTCAAGATGGAAAGCTCGGGCCTGCCCAACACCTTCGTGCCCGGCCGCAACCTGCTGTTTTTGACACTGGCGGCGGCACTGGCCTACCGGCGCGATCTGCAGGTGCTGGTGACCGGCGTGTGCGAAACCGACTTTTCGGGCTACCCGGATTGCCGGGACGACACCATCAAGGCCATGCAGCTTGCGCTGTCGCTGGGCATGGACAAGCGCTTTCTGATTGAAACGCCGCTGATGTGGATTGACAAGGCCGACACCTGGCGGCTTGCCGATACGCTGGGCGGCCAGCCGCTGGTGGACCTGATCGTCGAGCACACGCATACCTGCTATCTGGGCGACCGCGAGCACCGGCATGCCTGGGGCTATGGCTGCGGGCAGTGCCCGGCCTGCGAGCTGCGGGCGCGCGGTTACGGGCGTTATCGGGAGGCAGGTTGAGCTTGCCGTTTTCCGCGCATCACGACACTAGACCCGCATCGCGCCCTCGACCACGCAGCGCTGTACCAGCGGCGGCCCGTCGCCGATGTGAAACGCCAGTTTGCGTTCGCGCAGCGTCACGTCGCTGGTGGTGACGCGGTCAAAACGGCGCAGGTGTTCGGTCCATGATTCGTCGATGATCTGCTCGACGTAGCGGCCGGGCTTGCCGATGTCGCGCAGCAGCGCCCAGTCCAGCGCGCCCTGGCGCAGGCGACTGCGGCGGCTCTCCTGCATCAGCGCGCGAAACTCGTCGGCGCGGGCCGGCTCGATCAGGTATTCGATGGTGACGATCACCTGGCCCATGCCCGGCGGCGCGTCGGCCACCGGGGCCTTGAATTCACGCGAAGGGGTCAGGTCTTCCTCGATGCTGAGGTCCAGCACCAGGCGCTGCGCCAGCAGCATGGCGATGGTGCCGCTGACCGCCGCCACGCCGAGCGCGGTCTGCACGCTGCCGACGGTGGCCACCTGGCCCCACAGCGCGGCGCCCAGTGCACTGGCACCCATGATGGCCATCTGGTACATCGACATGCCGCGCGCGCGCACCCAGTCAGGCAGCGCCAGCTGGGCCGAAACGCTGAGCGAATTGGCGCATGAAATCCACGCCATGCCGTTGAGCAGCATCGCCGGCACCGCCACGTAAATGTTCGGCGCCAGCGCCATCACGGCGGTCGATACCGACTGCACGAGCGTGGCGCGCAGCACCAGCGTGTCGCGCGGCATCATCTGGCGCAGCCGGGGCAAATAGATCGCCGTCACGATGGCGCCCGACCCCATCGCCGCCAGCAGCAGCGTGAAGGTCGCCGCATCGCCGCCCTGCAGGTTGCGCGCCACCAGCGGCAGCAGCGCCAGCAAGGCCGTCGAGTGCAGGAAAAACAGCGACACCTGCAGCAGCACCGTCCGCAGCCGGCGTGACTGCCGGACAAACTGCAGGCCCACGCGCATGGCGCTGGTCAGGCGCTCCCGGCCCAGCGGGCTCGGCACGTGGGTGCGTCGCCAGCGCATGATGACCAGGCCCGACAGGACCGACAGCACGGCATTGAGCACGAACACGTATTCGATGCCGGCGCTGGCGATCAGCGCGCCCGCCACCAGCGGCCCGACGATGCGGGACGCATTCATGGCCACGCCGTTCAGGGCCAGCGCCGCCGGCAGTTGCGCGCGCGGCACCAGTTCGGGCACGATGGCGGCAAAAACCGGCCAGCGCATCGCCAGGCCGATGCCATTGGCAAACGTCAGGCCCAGCAGCAGCGGTGGTGTCATGACGCCCGCGATCACGGTGATGCACAGCAGCGTGGCCACGCCGGCGACCCAGAACTGCGTCGCGATGAAGTAGCGCCGGCGGTCCAGAATGTCGGCCAGCGCGCCGCTGGGCAGGCCCAGCAAAAACACCGGCAAGGTCGAGGCCGACTGCACCAGCGCGACCCAGATCGGCAAGGTCGTCATCGACGTCATCAACCAGGCGGCTGCCACATCGTTCATCCACATGCAGATGTTGGCCGCCAGCCAGGTGCCCCACAGCATGCGAAACACCTGCAGGCGCAGCGGCGCCCATGCCGACAGGGACGCCGCGCTGGGGTCCGACGGCTGCGCGCTTAATTCTTCGGGCATTCAGACGCTTTTGGCGGCGGTTTCCGGCAGCGGTCGCGTCGCGAGTCCGAACCGTGCGTCCGAACCGTCAGGCGCTTGTTCAAGTTCCCAGAGCTGGTTGTGAAATGCCGCCACGGCGGGGCGGTGCGCAATCGACACCATGCCGCCGCCGGCCGATTTGACGTGCGCCAGCAGCCGTGCATAGATCGTTTGCTCGGCCTGCTCATCCAGCGCGCTGGTGGCCTCGTCGGCAAAAATCCAGGCCGGCTGCTTCAACAGCACCCGCGCAATCGCCAGCCGCTGCTGCTCGCCGCCCGACAGCTTCTGGCTCCAGGCGTCGGAGTCGTCCAGCCGGCTCAGCAACTGGGGCAGCAGGGCATCGGTCAGCGCCTGTTTCAGCGCGTCGTCGGTGTAGTGCGCGGCGGGCTGCGGGTAGGCCAGCGCGTCGCGCAGGCTGCCGTCCGGGAAATAGGGCCGCTGCGGAATGAACATGGCGTTGCCGGGCAGGTGTGCGCGGCCTTTTGAAAATGGCCAGATCCCCGCCAGGGCCCGGAACAGCGTCGATTTGCCACTGCCCGACGGGCCCTTGAACAGCACCCGGTCGCCGGGCCGCGCCTGCAGCGACAGCCCGCTGAGCAGGGTGCTGCCGCCGGGCAGGCCGACGCGCAGGCCGTTTGTTGCCAGCGTGTCATCTGCGGTGGCTGGCAGGTCGTCACTCGCTATCGAATTCATAGCTGCTTGCGCACGTCCCTGCTGGGCTACAGCCACAATATTGTCTTCAAAACTGGTCAGGCGGTCGGTTGTGGCGCGCCAGGCAGCCAGGTTGCTGTAGTTGTCAACCAGCCAGCTCAGCGAGTCCTGCACGCGCCCGAAGGCCGACGAAATCTGCATCAACTGGCCGAGCTGGATGGCGCCGCTGAAAAAGCGCGGTGCCGCCACAATGAACGGAAACACCACCGCCGCCTGGCCGAAAAAGTTGGTGAACCAGACCAGGTTTTTCTGCTTTTTGATCAGCGTCAGGTAGTTTTTCAGCACGGCGGCAAAACGCGTGTCCAGCTGCGTGCGCTCGACCGCTTCGCCCTTGTCCAGTGCAATCGATTCGCTGTATTCGCGCACCCGCACCATGTGGTGGCGAAAGTCGGCTTCGTAGCGTTGCTGCAAAAAGTTCAGCCTGATCTGCGGCCGGCCGATGTAGTGCGTGATGATGCTTCCCGCGACGCAGTAAAGCACCGCCATCCAGACCATGAAGCCCGGAATGCTGTAGCTGCTGCCGCCCAGCGTGAAGGCAAACGCGCCCGACAGCGACCACAAGATACCGACAAAACTCAGCAGCGTGACCAGCGCGTTCAGCAGGCCCATGCTGAGCGAAATGCTGTAGGTCGTGAACAGGTTGATGTCTTCCTGAATCCGCTGGTCGGGGTTGTCGGCGTTGGCAAGCTGGCTGCCCTGGCCATTCCCGGCGTCCGAAAAACGCGCCAGTTCAAGCCGGTAGAAGGCATGGTCGGCCAGCCAGCGCTGCAGGTAATGCGTGGTCATCCAGGCACGCCAGCGCACTTCGAGCAACTGCGTCAGGTAGAAGCGGTACACCGCAATGAGGATGAAGGCAAAGGCCAGGTAAGTAAAGCGCGCCAGCTGCTGCCAGAACACGGCAGCGTCCTTGTTTTGCAGCGCGTCATAGAACACGCGGTTCCACTCGTTGAGCAGCACCAGCATGTACACCGCCGCCAGGTTGAGCACGACGATGGCCAGCAGCAGGCCGCGCGCCTTCCACTTTTCTTCCGACCGGAAATAAGGCGCCGCCAGTGCCCAGACGCGGGCGCTGAACTGTTTGAAGGCGCCAAGTTTGGCGAGAGCGCCTGCGGGTGGGGTGGTGGTGCTGGAAGTGTTCATTTTTTGAAGGATCAAAAGTCACTGATGGATACCGGGGAACTGCAAGGGCCTCTCGCGGAAAGTCGCGCGCCCTGTTACGAAAGCTGGTTCGACACCCCGCTGGCCACATGGCCCGAAGGCACATGCCGCGCGGCCGCATCGACATGGCCGGTCTGGTCGTCGAAGAAAAAGTCAGGTTCGAATTCACGCAGGAACTCGCCCTTGGCCAGGCCGCCGAGAAACATGGCTTCATCGACTTCGATGTTCCAGTCCATCAGCGTGCGAATGGCGCGTTCGTGCGCCGGCGCGCTGCGCGCCGTGACCAGCGCCGTGCGGATACGCATGCGCGAGGTGCCGGCCTGCTGCAACCGGTGCAGCGCTTCGAGCAGCGGTTTGAAGGGGCCGGCCAGCAGCGGCTGCGCGGCCTTGTCGCGCTCGTGCTGCTGGAAAGCCGACAGACCCTGCGCCTGGAAAACCCGCTCGGCTTCGTCGGAAAACAGCACCGCATCGCCGTCGAAGGCAATGCGCACTTCGTGCGGGTGCGCCTCGCTGGCGCGGGCCGAGTGCGGGTACACCTGCGCCGCCGGCACGCCGGCGGCCAGCGCGTCACGCACATCGCTCAGGTGGGCCGACAAAAACAGGTTGGCGTGCAGGGGTTTGAGGTAGCGCCACGGCGCTTCACCCCGGTTGAAGGTGCCACGCTCGATTTTCAGGCCGTAGTGCTGGGCCGAGCGAAAAACGCGCATGCCCGACACCGGATCGTTGCGCGACAGGATCACCACTTCGACGCGCTGGCGGGGCGTCGGCTGCGATGGCGCGGGGCTGCCCGCTTCGATCTGTACTTCGGGCGCATCGTTGAAAGCCAGCAGCTTCTTGACCAGCGAAAACGCCACGCCGGGTTTGGCAGGCACGTCCAGCCGGTCGAGCTGCAGCTTCATGTAGGCGGCGTCTTTTTTGGCGCCGGCGGCGGGCTCCTGCGCATGGCCGGATTCAAAAACGCGGTTTTCTTCTTCAAAGTCAAACAGCGCGCGCGATGAAATCGCCACCACCAGCTGACCATCGAGATTTGCTGCCATTGACCGACCCTTTTTGCGTTGTGCCTGTTATTCATTCTGGCCGCCCGCTTTGCCTCCTTCCCCCAGAGGGTGAAGGAGCAAAACCACAAAATGATTACGCGGTCTGCAGGTTCAGTAGTTGCCATTGTCCATATTTCGGCGCGTTGAGCGGCCACTGATTCAAGCCCTCCTTGACCAGGCAGGACCCAGGACGAGGAGGACGTGCGGGCGCATCGTCGGGCAGCCGAAAGCGATATGTGCGGCGATCCAGCGCGAATTCGGGCTGAGTCTTGTCATGGGCGCACAATTTTTTGCCCACGAGAAGGCACGATCCTGACGACCGGGTGGGGCAGTTGCCGGATTTTCTTTTGTCCTGTCAATGCCCTGGAATTTGCCGAGCAGGCTGGCGGCCTAGACCTGCAGAATCGCCCGTGCAATCTGTTTAGGTGCGGCAAGCGCGGGCATCATGAACCAGCGGTCCAGCGCCTCGTTGCCGATGCGAACCATGCCCGTGTGGTTCGCCAGATCCGAGTCAATTTTGGGGTCGTCATTGAAGAATCCGAGCTTGCGACGAATGACGTCCATCTCTTTGGGCTGGCCGGTCAGAAATGTCCAGCCGCCCTGGATGCCGTAACTGTTCACGTAGGCCTGCAAGGCTTTGGGCGTGTCAAACCCGGGCTGTAGCGTCATCGAAACCATGAAGATGTCCCTGCCCAGCCGCTTGCCCAGCATTTGCTGGACCTGCAGCAAATTGGCCGTATTGCCCGGACAGATACCGGTGCACACCGAATACATCATGTTGAACACGACGACCTTGCCGCGAACCACGTCGTCGTAGAAGCGCAGTTTTTTGCCGTCGTGGGTTTGCACGATGGTGTTGGGAAAGTAGCCGGCACGTGGTCCTGGCCTGGCTGCAAGGGCTGGCGCGCCGGCTGCCAGCACCGGCGTCAGCGCTCCACTGCCTGCCCATTTAAGCCAGTCGCGCTTGCTGGCTTGAACGTTGGCGCTGAAAGCTGTGGCGTTTGCATTCATGTTGGTTCTCCCGGTTCAAGCCTCAACGTCGAAACGAATCATCATGGCGTGGTCCTCGTGCGTCAGGTTGTGGCAATGCATCATGTATTTGCCGGTGAAGTCCCTGAAGCGAATGAAGACGCGCACCTCTTCGTCGGGTGCCAGTACATAAACGTCCTTTCGACCGATCTCATGGGCGGGCGGTGGCTTGCCGTTGCGGGTCAGGATGCGGCCTTCTTCCATGTGGATGTGCACGGGGTGGTGCCAGCTGCCATGGCCGATGAGCTTCCAGATCTCTGCGGTGCCGCGCTTTACCGTCGCGATCGCCTTGGTCACGTCGAACAGTTTGCCGTTGACGGTCCATACCTCGTTGACTTTGTCAAATTCAAACGTTCGCGTTTTCACCACCTCGGACATGGTGATGGGCGGCAGTTCGCGAAGCGTGGCTGGTACCCGACTTGGGTCACTGGTGTAGTTACCATCAAGCCCTTTGACCTGGGGAGCCTCGCTGGTGACCTCAAAACGCATTAGTTGCGTCCCCGCCCTGGTCAGCAGTCCACTGGCATTGCGGACGTTGGTCAGTGGTCCCTCCGGGCCTCGACCGTCCGTCTGGACCAGGCGGTTGACGAGAAAGAGCTGTGTGCCAATCGGGTATTGCGAAAAGTCAATCACGATGTCCGCCCGTTCAGACGGAGCCAGCTGCACTTTTTGCGCGTTCAATATGGGCTCGGGCAGCAGATTGCCGTCGTTGGCAATGTAGGTAAAGCTCTGGTTTACGCCGCTGGCGTCCGTCATGTACAACTCGTAGAAGCGGGCCAGACTGGCGTCGAGCAAACGAAAGCGGTATTTGCGTTTTTCGACCCTGAAATAGGGCTGGATCTTGCCGTTGACGCAAAACTTGTTGCCTAAAAAGCCTTTGTTGTCGAAGGGGTCGTAAAAAAGGTAGCCGCTGGCGTCGAGCGCAATGTCCTGGATATGCAGCGGAATGTCGTACCTGCCGACGCCGCTGGGCAGTCGAAGCGCCTTCGGGTTGGGGTCCAGCTCGTTACCCGAGTCGATCTCGTCAAACAGCAGGTAAAAGCCGGTCAGGCCCCGGTAGCAGTTCGGCGCCGTGTGGTGTTCCCGATGGTCGTGGTACCAGAGCGTACCCAGGGCCTCACGCGGGTCGCCACCCGTCGGTTCGTATGCGTCGTAGCCTGCGTAGCAGTTGGGGTAATGATGGTCCTTGTAGCCACCCGGCGCAGTCAGTGTGTCCCCTTTGCCTTTGAGCGGATCAGCGCTGTACCAGTCGCCCGCGTAGCCGTCGCTTTCCGACGCGCAGTGCAGATTGTGCAGGTGGGTGCTGATTTCCGGGGAGCCGAAGCCGAAAGAGTTGCTCGGCAGTTCGTTGTAGTTGCGCACGATGACGGGCTCGCCGTACCGAGCCACAAAAGTAGGCCCTGGCAGGATGCCGTCGTAGCCCCAGATTTTCTGGGCCGCCAGTTGCTTGTGAAAGCTGTGCCATCCTTCCCGGGTGCGAAGGGTGTAAAACTTTTGCGCGGGCCAGTTGCTGCGCCGCTGGTGCGGTTCCCGGCCGCACTCGCCATTGCCCACATTGGGTATTTCGGTCGATTCCGGGCTCAGGCTGCCAACCGGCTGCTTGGCCGTGTAAACCGGCAAGGGATCCATGAAAGCCGGGGTCGTGGGGCCTCGAGGCGGGTCTTTGGCTTCAGCCGGAGCGGTAAATTCCTTAACCGCAATAAATCCGGCGGCCGTCGAGGCAGCGCCAATCTGCAGCGACATTCGGCGGCTGATTTTTGGCGAGTCCGCAGATTTTGTGGGCATCATTTTTCTTCCTCGTCGCTCACTTTCGGCCGCTGGTTCAGGGGAGTCTGACAAGGCGGTCGTTCGCAAAAGCTGCTTTCACGCTATTTGCGGCTCAGAGGATCTGTAATGAGTTGCTACAGCGGAGCGATATGGCTGTTACACCTATCCTTGAACGTGAAGCCAGTGTGTTGCCGAATGTGGCGTCGAACAATCACCAGATTGAGGGAGTTCCCGAGGCTCATTGGCAGGGGAAACAGCCGCACTTTTCCAGGAAGCTGAAGGCGGGCTGCGCATGTTGCCCTTCGTTGAAGCCTTGGCGAACCCGCGCTTGAGGGGATAAATTCGACGCGGAATACAGTTGTGTTATTTTGCAATAAAAGTAACTAACAACCATTTTTAAGAGTTCGTTAAGTCTCGGTACAGAAGCGTAGCGCTTGAGGTCATGGCCCTCCTGTTGAGATATCAAGGCGTCGATAGCTGGATCCAGCAGCCAAACCCCGGGGCGTCGATGGGCCACTGTGAGGCGTGGAGGATCTGCTGGTGGCCGCCGTGCAGCAGCATGGTGGCGCGAATCACCCCGGCGTGGGTAATCCAGAGCGTGCCGCAGCCGACGCGGAGTTCATCCCGTGCCGCTGCGACGCGCTGCATGAACTGCCCTACCGATTCACCGCCGCCTGGCCGGTGATGCCGGAAGTCCGCCGCCCAGGCGTCCAGCGCCGCAGCACCGATGGCGTCCCAGCGCTGGCCCTCCCACAGGCCAAAATCCATTTCCTTCAGCCTGGGGTCGGTTTTATAAGACAAATCGGCCCGCAGCCCAATCAGTACCTGCGCGAGCTGCTCACATCTTTGTAGCGGCGAGCAGACCACCGTGATGCCGTTCGGAAGCACGCCGGCCAGCGCTTGGGCACACACACGGGTGGCGTCGGCGTCGGCGGCCACGTCAAGCTGTCCGTAGCACACCCCCGGCTCAATCAGCGGCCGGGCATGGCGGACCAGAAAATGGGTGTTGACCCCCATGCTGTTCATTGAAGCGCTTTCAGCGCTTTCACTCCGTTCGCCCTGAGCTTGTCGAAGGGTCGTGCCAGCGCAAACAGGCTTCGACAGGCTCAGCCCGAACGGTTAAGCGAACAGTATTGGTGTTAGCCCCCACGTTCATGAGCACGAATCCTTCGATTTCATGATGATTCGCTACTTCCGGGTTGCAGTACTAGAGACTGACGGCAAGGCCGAGGTAGAACGCCAGCTCGCAGACCTGCTGCGTGGCGCCCAGGCAGTCGCCGGTGAAACCCTGCAACCGGCGCTTGAAAAGCCGCGTCATCCACAGCAGCGCGAGCATGGAAAAGCTGCAGGCTACTAGCAAATTCATAGCGTCCAGCGCAAGTAAAGCAAGGGCTAGCGGCATAAAACACCATACACATGCCAACACCAGGCGACTGCGCGAGATCTCGTCGGCCAGTGGCCTGGATTTCGAGGTGGCCGTGTTGCCCACATGCGGCAGCCAGCGGATCAGCAGCAGCGGCAAAGTGCGCGACACCACATGGCCCAGCACCAGCGCCACCCCCACGTACAGCGCCGTCCCCGTCGCCTCGTCGCCTTCCAGCGCCAGGGGTTGCGCCGACCCCAGCAGCGCCAGCAGCGCGACCTTGCACAGAAGCGCCAGCACCAGAGCCAGCGCGCCAAAGGCACCGACGCGGGAATCCTTCATGATGTCCAGCGCCCGCTCGCGGTCGTAACTGCCGCCCAGGCCGTCGGCCACATCGGCCAGCCCATCCTCGTGGAAGGCGCCCGTCAGCAGCACCGTGGCCACGGTGGACAGCACCGCCGCCAGCAGCGGCGTGTAGGCGGTGTCAGGCAGCAGGGCCTGCACGCCTGCAAAGACGCCCGCCGCGACCGCCCCCACCAGCAAACCCACGCCTGGAAAGTGGGCCGCGCTGGCGCGAAATTGTTCCGGGCTGTAGCCCACCCAGTCGGCGAGCCGGCCGGTGATCGGGATGCGGGTGAAAAACTGCACTGCCAGCAAGTATTCGCGCACAAAGTCGGTGATGAAACGCATGCGCCGTTCAACCCTCTTGCCGGCCGCTCACCCCGGCCGTCTCGAAACTCGCCATCTCGTTGAGGAAGCCGGCCGCCGACTGCACCAGGGGCCAGGCCAGCAGCGCGCCGCTGCCTTCGCCCAGGCGCAGGTCGAGTGCCAGCAGCGGCTCGGCCTTCAGGTGCGCCAGCAGCGCGCCGTGGCCGCATTCGTCCGAGCGGTGGCAAAACACCATGTAGTCTTTAACCTGCGGCACCAGCGCGTGCGCCACCAGGGCCGCCGCACCGGCGATGAAGCCATCAACCAGCACCACGCGGCGATCCGCAGCGGCCTGCAGCATGGCGCCGGTCATCATCGCGATCTCGAACCCGCCGAGCGCCGCCAGGGCCTGCAACGGTCCGGTTGCACCGGCGTGGCGCGCCAGTGCCCGGGCCAGCACGCCGCGCTTGCGCATCAGCTGCTGGTCGTCCAGGCCGGTGCCGCGGCCCGTGGCGTCGTCCAGCGACACGCCGGCAAGCCGCGCCAGCAGCAGGGCGGCGGCCGAGGTGTTGCCAATGCCCATCTCGCCCAACGCCACCACGTTGCCGGGCAGCGCCTGCACGACCTGCATGCCGGCCGTCAGCGCTGCGCGCGCTTCGTCGCTCGACATGGCGGGCTCCACGCAGACGTTGCGGGTGCCCCAGGCCACCTTGCGTGGCTGTAGCTGTGGGTGCGCGGGCAGGTCTGCGGCCACGCCGGCATCCACCACCTGCAGCGCAAAGCCATGCTGGCGCGCAAACACATTGATGGCCGCGCCGCCTGCCAGCATGTTGGCCACCATCTGCACGGTGACGGCCTGCGGAAACGCCGATACGCCTTCAGCGGTCACGCCGTGGTCGGCGGCAAACACGACCATCTGCGGCTGCTGCAGGGCGATGGTTTCGCTGCGCTGGATCAGGCCGAGTTGCAGCGCCAGACCTTCCAGCCGGCCCAGCGCACCGGCCGGTTTGGTCTTGTGGTCGATCTTGTGCTGCAACCGGGATTGAAGCGCGGCGTCGGCGATCGGTGCGATGACGGGTGGGGTGAAAGTCAGGTCAGCAGAGAGCGTCATCGGGCAGTGGTTTTCGTCAAGGGGTCGTCAGGGATTTCAGGCAGGCGGGGCAGAAGCACGACGCATCGCCTGCTGGTTCCTGAGCGTTCGCGCTGTCGCTGCCAGGCAGGGGCACCGGCAGTTGCGGCAACGCTGGCAAATCGGCGCACCAGCAGTGCGCGTCGCCGGCGACCATGCCACAGCGAAACACCGCACCGCAGCGCGTACACACCGAGGCGGCCGGATCAGCAGCCGGGCCGGCAGGTGATGAACGCGTGGAGGCCATGGCAGCGCGCCTTCAGCTTTGCAAAAACAATCGGTACACCGGGTTGCTGGTCTCTTCGACGTGGGGGTAGCCCAGCGTGTCAAGAAAGGCCTGGAAGGCCTTGTTGTCGGCCTTGGGCACCTGCAGGCCGACCAGAATGCGGCCGTAGTCGGCGCCCTGGTTGCGGTAGTGGAACAGCGAGATGTTCCAGCCCGGCCGCATGCTCGACAGGAATTTCATCAGCGCGCCCGGCCGCTCCGGAAAGATGAAGCGCAGCAGGCGCTCGTCTCTCGAAAGTGCGCTGTGCCCGCCCACCATGTGGCGAATATGTTCCTTGGCCAGTTCGTCGTGCGTCAGGTCAAGCGCCTTGAAGCCGTGGCGCGAAAAATTCGCGGCGATCTTGCTGCTCTCGCCTTTGCCGGAGGTGGTCAGGCCGACGAAAACATGCGCCTTGGCGCCGTCGCTGATGCGGTAGTTGAATTCGGTGACCGACCGGACACTGCCGGGCAACTCGCCAATCAGCTCGCAAAAACGCCTGAAGCTGCCGCGCTCTTCGGGGATCGTCACCGCAAACAGGGCTTCGCGTTCCTCGCCCACTTCGGCACGCTCGGCCACAAAGCGCAGCCGGTCGAAATTCATGTTCGCGCCGCACAGGATCGCCGCGTAGGTCTCGCCCTGCGTCTTGTGCGTCGCTACATACTGCTTGATCGCGGCAACGGCCAACGCACCCGCCGGCTCGACGATGCTGCGCGTGTCCACAAACACGTCCTTGATGGCCGCGCACACCGCGTCGGTATCGACCGTCATGAATTCATCGACCAGCGCGCGGCTGATGCGAAAGGTTTCTTCGCCAACCAGCTTGACGGCGGTGCCATCCGAAAACAGGCCCACGTCATGCAGCGTCACACGTTTTTTCGCGCTGACCGACTGCATCATCGCGTCGGAGTCGTTCATCTGCACGCCGATGACCTTGATCTCCGGCCGCACCGCCTTGATGTAATTCGCCACGCCCGAGATCAGGCCACCGCCGCCAATCGCCACAAAGACGGCGTCGAGCCGGGTCGTTCCCAGGCTTTGCAGCTGCATCAGGATTTCCATCGCGATGGTGCCCTGGCCGGCGATCACGTCGGGGTCGTCGAACGGGTGCACAAAGGTCAGGCCGCGTTTTTTCTCGAGCAGCAAGGCGTGCGCATGGGCGTCGGAATAGCTGTCGCCGTGCAGCACGACCTCGACCGCCTCGGCGCCCCAGCCCTTGACGGCGTCGATCTTCACCTGTGGCGTGGTGGTCGGCATGACGATGACGGCGCGCGTGCC